>NZ_JBYTEM010000025.1:0-66733 GCF_058789735.1 Rhodanobacter sp. FW106-PBR-R2A-1-15
ACTTCGGTGATCGCCCCGGAACCTTTCGTTCCGGGTGAGCCGCCCATTCTACATCGCTTTTTGCGACCGTCAACACCCGCAGCAAGGAAATTTTCAGCGTGGGGTGTCGCGGAGACCTTCGCGAAAGGGCGCCTCGTCGAAGGGGCGAGAATCATAGCGCCGAGCTGGGCGTCTGGGAAGGGGGCGCATGCACTTTTCTCCGGAAAGCAACGCTCGCGCGCAGCGCTACACTGCCCGTCGCGCCTTCCCGCCCGCGACGAGCAGCTGCAATGAAACGATGGGTTGCCCCGATGTTTTTCCTGCTGGCCGGTTGCTCCGGCCCTGCTCCCACGCCATCCAAGGCATCGGCGCTCGAGCTGCATGGGCAGCATTTTCCGGTGGAGCTCGCCACCGACGACGCCAGCCGCCAGCACGGCCTGATGATGCGCACCGCGCTGGCGCCCGACCACGGCATGCTGTTCGTGTTTCCCCACACCGGGCCGCAGGCGTTCTGGATGAAGAACACCCTGATCCCGCTGGACATCCTGTACTTCGATGCGGAGCGTCGGCTGGTCTCGATGCAAGTGGACGTGCCGCCATGCAAGGCCGACCCTTGCCCGACCTACCCCAGCGATGCGCCGGCAATCTACGTGCTGGAGCTGTCTGCCGGCACGGCGCGACGTATCGGTGCGCAGCCGGGGGATGTGTTGAAGATCGAGGGCGATATCGGGCCGGTACGCTGAACAACCGCACCAGGTACGTCGAGCATGCCGGTGCGATAGGGGATCAGGTCCTCGGGACGCAGGTTTTCCAGTACGCCCCAGTCGTCTTCGAACGGAATGAACTGTCGCATGGGATGTTCCTGAGTACGGCGCGCCGCTTGACCGGCGCAGGAACATCAAAGCAGCCGGCCCGGCCAATGCACTGACGGAATCGGGCCGTTTGCGGGCAGGGATCGGCGTTCAGTCGATCACGATCATCTCGAAATCGTCCTTGGTCGTACCGCAATCCGGGCAGGTCCAGGTGTAGGGCACATCCTCCCAGCGCGTACCGGCGGGAATGCCTTCATCGGGCACGCCCATGGCTTCGTCGTAGATGTAGCCGCAGACAACGCACATCCATTTGCGCAAGGCGGTTTCGGTGGAGCTCTGGCTCATGATCGGGTTTCTTCGGATCGCTAGGGAATGGAGCATTCTCGCAACTCGCCCGACAATACGAAAGCGCGACAATGATGCCGCTACCTTCCCCACCCACCTACGAGGCGACGATTTGAAGAAGACGCCAATACTCTCCGCCGACCGCGGCCTGTACGCCATCACCGACGGGCCGCGCGACGACCTGCTCGCCGTCGTCGCCCAGGCGTTGGCCGGCGGCGCAAGGCTGCTGCAGTACCGCGACCTGAGCGACGACGCGGCGCGGCGCCACGCCGAAGCGACGGCACTCATGCAGCTGTGCCGCACTCATCACGTACCGCTGATCATCGACCACGACATCGCACTGGCCCAAGCCGTCGGCGCCGACGGCGTGCACCTGGGCAAGGACGACGACGATCCCGCTGCCGTGCGTGCCGTGCTGGGCGAGCATGCGATCGTCGGCGTGTCGTGCTACGGCTCGTTGCCGCGCGCACAGGCTGCCGCACGCGCCGGCGCCAGCTACGTGTCGTTCGGCGCGTTCTTTCCCTCACCGACCAAGCCGCTGGCAGCGCGCGTCCCGATCGACCTGCTGAGGCAAAGCGCCGCGTTGGGCGTGCCGCGGGTGGCGATCGGCGGGATCACGCCGGACAATGGCGCCTCACTGGTCGAAGCCGGCGCCGATTACCTGGCGGCCATCACCGCCGTGTTCGCCGCTCCCGACGTGCGCGCCGCCGCGCAGCACTTCGCCGACCTGTACCCCTCCGATCGGGAACCCTCACGATGAGCAACCACGAACTCTTCCAGCGCGCCCAGAAGCTGATGCCCGGCGGCGTGAACTCGCCGGTGCGCGCGTTCAAGTCGGTCGGTGGCGAACCGTTCTTCACCGCGCGGGCAGACGGCGCGTATCTGTGGGATGTGGAAGGCACCCGCTATATCGACTACGTCGGCTCGTGGGGGCCGATGATCGTCGGCCACAACCATCCGGCGGTGCGCGAGGCGGTAGAGCGCGCGGTGCGAAACGGCCTCTCGTTCGGTACGCCCTGCCCGGCTGAAGTGACCATGGCCGAGACCATCACCCGATTGATTCCCTCGGTCGAGATGCTGCGCATGGTGAACTCCGGCACCGAGGCCACCATGTCGGCGATCCGCCTTGCCCGCGGCGCTACCGGCCGCAGCAAGATCGTGAAGTTCGAGGGCTGCTACCACGGCCACGGCGACAGCTTCCTGGTCAAGGCCGGCTCCGGCGCGCTCACCTTCGGCGTGCCGACTTCGCCCGGTGTGCCCAAGGCGAACGCCGACCTCACGCTCACCCTGCCCTACAACGACCTCGATGCCGCCAAGGTGCTGTTCGCCGCGCAAGGCGAGGAGATCGCCGCGCTCATCATCGAGCCAGTGGCCGGCAACATGAACTGCATCCCGCCGATGGACGGCTATTTGCAAGGCCTGCGCGAACTGTGCACGCGGCACGGCGCGCTGCTGATCTTCGACGAGGTGATGACCGGCTTCCGCGTGGCGCTCGGCGGCGCGCAGGCGCATTACGGGGTGACGCCGGATATCACCACGTTCGGCAAGATCATCGGCGGTGGCATGCCGGTGGGTGCCTACGGCGGTCGCCGCGATTTGATGGAACAGATCGCCCCGAGCGGCCCGATCTACCAGGCCGGCACGCTTTCCGGCAACCCAGTGGCGATGGCGGCGGGCCTGGCGATGCTGGAGCTGATCCAGGCGCCCGGCTTCCACGACCAACTGGCCGCCCGCACCCGCCTGCTCTGCGACGGCCTGCAGTCGGTGATGGATGCCGCCGGGGTGGCGTTCTCCACCAACCGCGTGGGGGGCATGTTCGGGCTGTTCTTCACGGCACAGAAGGTCAGCAGCTATGCGCAGGCCACGGCGGCGGACACCGCGCTGTTCAACCGCTTCTTCCACGGCATGTTGGCGCGCGGCGTGTACCTCGCCCCCAGTGCCTTCGAGGCGGGCTTCCTCTCCAGCGCCCATTCCGACCAGGACATCGCCGACACCTTGCAGGCGGCGCGCGAGGCCGCGAGCGCAGCCAAGGCGGGCTGACCCGGAAAAAAATCACGCAATGACAAGCTTTACACATGAACATGTTTACTATTTGTCGCCGTCGTTCAGGATGACGGGGTCGCCATCCGACGACCTATCACCGGAACAAACATCATGAAATCCCTTGCCATTGCCTGTGCCCTTGCCATGGGTCTGAGCCTCCCCCTCACTACGCTCGCGCAGCCGGCCATGCCCGGCATGCAGGCCGCCCCGCAAGCCGCCGCCGCACCCGCCGCACCGAAGCTGCACGCCGCGCTGCGCGGCCTGTGGCACGGCCATCTGGTCGCCACGCGCGACTACGCGACGGCCGTGAAAGCCGGCAACAAGGCGGCTGAAGCCAAGACCGCCGACGCCGTGGTGGCGAACGCCAAGCAGATTTCCGACGCGGTGGCCGGCTTCTACGGCGCCGACGCCGGCAAGGGCTTGCTCACCTTGCTCGCCGGTCACTGGGGCGGCGTGAAGGCACTCACCGACGCGACCCACGCCGGCGACAAGGCCGCTGCCGACAAGGCCATGCAGGCTCTCGCCACGAACGCCGGCGAGATCGCCAAATTCCTGCACGGCGCCAATCCGAACCACTGGCCCGAAGCCACCGTCGATGGCCTGCTGCTGCAACATGCCGCCGACCACCAGTCGCTGGTGGGCGCGATCATGGCCGGCGACCAAGCCACCAGCGCGAAGGACTGGACGATGATGGAAGAACACATGAACACCATCGCCGATGCGCTGTCCGGCGGCATCGCCGCGCAGTTCCCGCAAAAGGCCCAGTAAGTCCGTGGGCGCCCTGCGCCAGCTCGGCCAGACCCAGCAGAAGCTGCTGCGGACACTGCTGGCCGCGCCGCAGGGCGCCAGTGTGGAGGCGCTGTGCCTGGCGCTGCACGTGACCCACAACGCCGTGCGGCAGCACCTCTCCGCGCTGATCGTCACGGGTCACGTCGAACGCGGCACGGCGCGCCCCACCGGCGGCCGGCCGCAGGCACGCTACCTGCTGACGCAGGCGGGCCGCGAACTCTTTCCGCGCCATTACGGCCTGATCGCCGGCAGCATCCTCGAACACCTGTACGCCAGCGCCGGCAAGGCCGGCGTGCAGGCCTTGCTGGCGAGCATGGGCGAGGAACTCGGCCACGCGGCGGCCAGCCGCATCGAGGGCGAAAGCGACGCCGCGATCGCCGCGCGCCTGGCCGAACAGTTGGACACGCTGGGCTATGAAGCCGCCACCGTGAAGCGCGACGGCGAAACCCAGGTGGAGGCCTACAACTGCGTGTTCCACGACCTCGCCAAGACCCACCCCGACGTCTGCCGCTTCGACCTCGCCTTCATGGAAGCCGCCACCGGACGGCATATCCAGCACATGGAATGCCTGGTACGCGGCGGGCAGGCCTGCCGCTTTCGCCTCGGCAAGCCGCGCCCCGGCTGATTACCACGCGCCGGTGTTCGGCATCGAGGCCCACGGCTCGGTCGGCGGCAGGTGACCGTCCTGCAGCAGCTCCACCGAAATCAGGTCGGGCGAGCGCACGAAGGCCATGTGGCCGTCGCGCGGCGGGCGGTGGATGGTGTAGCCCATGTCCATCAGGCGCTGGCAGGTGGCGTAGATGTCCTCCACGCGGAACGCCAGGTGGCCGAAGTTGCGCGCGCTGCCGTAGTCCTCGGTGGAGCCCCAGTTCCAGGTGAGCTCGACCTCGGCCTCGGAGCTGTCCGGCGCGGCGAGGAACACCAGGGTGAACTTGCCCTGGGCATTTTCCATGCGGCGCACCTCGCGCAGGCCCAGGCCCTCGCAGTAGAAACGCAGCGAGGCGTCGATGTCGCGCACGCGCACCATGGTGTGCAGGTATTTCATCGGAACTCTCCTGACCGGCCAGCCTCAGCCTGCCGCAAAATCGCTCAACGCCGCGTGCAGGCGCCCGAGGCCGTCGGCGAGTTCCTCGTCGGTGATGGTCAGCGGCGGCACGAAGCGCAGCACGTCCGGCCCCGCCTGCAGCAGCAGCAGGCCGTGCGCGGCGGCGTGGTCGAGGATCGCGCCGGCCTTGCCCCGATGTGCCTCGGCCAGCGCCGCCCCGATCATCAGGCCGCGGCCGCGCACCTCGTCGAACAACTGCAGCTCGTGGTTGATACGCGCCAGCCCCGCGCGCAGGTCGTTCGCCTGGCGCTCCACGTTCATCAGCACCGCCGACGAGGACAGCTTGGCCAGCGCGACGCGCGCCACCGCGGCGGCCATCGGGTTGCCGCCGAAGGTGGTGCCGTGGGCGCCGTACTGCATCACCTCGGCCACCTTGGGTCCGGCCAGCATCGCGCCGATCGGGAAACCGCCGCCGAGCGCCTTGGCCAGGGTCACGATGTCCGGTGCGACATTGTCGTGCGCATGCGCGAACAGCGTGCCGGTGCGGCCCATGCCGCACTGGATCTCGTCCAGCACCAGCAAGGCGCCGTGTGCGTCGCACAGCTCGCGCACGCGCTTGAGGAAACCCGGCGCGGCGGGCACCACGCCGCCCTCGCCCTGCACCGGCTCCAGCATCACCGCGGCGATGTCGCCGGCGGCGAACGCCGCCTCCAGCGCCGCGGCATCGTTGAAGTCGAGGTAGCGGAAACCCGCCGGCAGCGGCTCGTAGCCCTGCTGGTACTTCGGCTGCGCGGTGGCGGTGACGGTGGCCAGCGTGCGGCCGTGGAACGAGCCATTGAAGGTGACGATGACGCGCCGCTCCGGCGCGCGCCCCTGCGCGGCCGCCCACTTGCGCACCAGCTTGATCGCCGCCTCGTTCGCCTCGGCGCCGGAATTGCACAGGAACACACGTTCAGCGAAACCGCTCGCCTGCACCAGCTCCTCGGCCAGGCGCAGCGGCGGCTCGGTGTAGAACACGTTGCTGCTGTGCCACAGCTTGTGCGCCTGCGCGGTCAGCGCGGCGAGCAGGTCCGGATCCTGGTGGCCGAGCGCGTTCACCGCGATCCCGGCACCGAAATCCACGTAGTCGCGCCCCTCGGTGTCCCACACCCGCGCGCCCTTGCCGTGGTCGAGCACCAGCTCGCGCGGCTTGTACACCGGCAGCCAGTAGCGTTTGCCAAGCGAGATCAGGGCTTCGGTGGTGGCATCGGGGCGGGTCATGGGTGTTCCGGCGTGCGAGAAGGGGAAGGGTTGCGCATGCTAGCGCCCGGCTCGGGCCTTGGCACGGCCGACTTCAGTCGAGGAAGAGATCCGGCAGCAGGGCGGCGCCCGGCTGCACGGCATAGCCGTCGAAATCGCTCACGCCGGCCTCGCGCAGGATCTCTTCGTCGATCGCGAAATGGCCGGTGTAGCTGCGCGCCGGGCGGGTCAGGATGGCGTGGGCGGCGTCGGCCACGATCTCCGGCTTACGGCAATGCTCGGCCTTCACCCCGTCGATCATGCCGATCGCCGCGGTGGCGATCACCGTGCGCGGCCACAGCGCGTTCACCGCGATGCCCAGCGGGGCGAACTCCGGACTCATGCCCAGCACGCACAGGCTCATGCCCATCTTGGCGATGGTGTAGGCGGTGTGCGGCGCGAACCATTTCGGGTCGAGGCTGGGCGGCGGCGACAGCATCAGCACATGCGGATTGGCCGCTTTCTTCAGGTACGGCAGGCAGGCCTGGGTGACCAGGAAGGTGCCGCGCGTATTGACCTGCTGCATCAGGTCGAAGCGCTTCATCGGCGTGCCTTCGGTGCCGGCCAGCCAGATCGCGCTGGCATTGTTGACCACGATGTCGATGCCGCCGAAACGCTCGGCCGCCTGCGCGGCGGCGGCCACCACCTGGGCCTCCTCGCGGATGTCCACCTGCAGCGCCAGCGCCTTGCCGCCGGCCGCCTCGACCTCCGCCGCCGCGGTGTGGATGGTGCCGGGCAGCTTCGGGTTCGGCACGCCGCTCTTGGCCGCGATCACGATATTGGCGCCGTCGCGCGCGGCGCGCAGCGCGATCGCCAGGCCGATGCCACGCGAGGCACCGCTGATGAACAGGGTCTTGCCGGCAAGGTCGGTCATGCGCGTTGCTCCGTCGAATAAAGTGTTCAGTGTAGAACCCGCCGGACTCACGGCTTCTGAAAGCGCGGCAGGATGTCGCGCAGTTCGGCCAGCCGTTGCACCGGATCAGGCAGTTCGAGCATGCGCTGCTGTTCGCCGGCGTCCAGCGGCAGCAGCTCGGCCAGCCGGAAGCCCAGCCAGCTGGCGTCGTCGTAGGCGCTGCGCGGCGCATCGCGCCACTGCGGCGCCATCGTCTCGATCAACCGCTCCAGGATGGTCTGCAGCAGGGCGAACTCGACCGGCACCGGCTGCTCCGGCTCGTCCGGCCAGACCTCCACGTCGCCGCGCAGCAGGCCGTCGACGCGTGCCCGGCTGCGTACCGCACGAAAACGCGGACCGCCCGCGGCGACGATGCCGAGCAGGCCATCGTCGCCACGGTGGAAATCGCTGATCCGCGCGATGGTGCCGATCGCCGCCGGCAGCGCCGGCTCGCCCACTTCCTTGCCCTCGAGGATCAGGCAGACGCCGAAACCAGTGCCATGCCGCGTGCATTCGCGCACCAGATCTAGATAGCGCGGCTCGAAGATGCGCAGCTGCAGCTGGCTGCCGGGAAACAGCACCGAGGCCAGCGGAAACAGCGGCATCTCGACGAGCAGCGACTGGGATTGGGCGACCATCCAGCGAGTGTACCCAGAGCCGGCGCTCCGGTCTGCGGCAGCCGGCTCAGGCCTGCCGCAGGCTTTCCACGAAACGGCGCGGCGCCGCCTCGAAACCGCCGTTGGACATGAAGATCACCTGGTCGCCCGCCCGTGCCTGCGCGCGCAGCGCGGCAATCAGTGCATCGACCGTCGGCGCCGTGGCGCCGCGCCCGCCCAACGCCGCGGTGACCCGGCCGGCGTCCCACGACAGCTCGGGGCGATGCAGGAACACCACCGCATCGGCGTCGGCCAGCGACGGCGCCAGCGCCTCGGCGTGCGCGCCCTGGCGCATCGAGTTGGAACGTGGCTCCAGCGCCACCAGGATGCGCGCGCTGCCCACCTTGGCGCGCAGCCCGGCCAGCGTAGTGGCGATCGCGGTGGGGTGATGGGCGAAGTCGTCGTACACGCGCACGCCGTTCACCTCGCCGACCAGTTCCATCCGCCGCTTCACGCTCTCAAAGCTGGCGAAGGCCGGCAGCAGCACTTGCGGATCGGCGCCTGCGACGGCGGCGGCCGCCAGTGCGGCCAGCGCATTCATCACGCTGTGCTGGCCGAGCAGCGACCAACGCACCTCACCCACACCTTCGCCGTGGTGCGTCACCCTGAACGCGCTGCCGTCGGCCTCGATCAGTTCCGCCTGCCAGTCACCGGTGCCGATGCCGAAGCTTTCCACCGGCGTCCAGCAGCCCATCGCCAGCACCTCGGCCAGGCGCTCGTCGTGCGCGTTGACGATCAGCCGGCCGTTGCCCGGTACGGTGCGCACCAGGTGGTGGAACTGGCGCTGGATCGCCGCCACGTCGGGGAAGATGTCCGCGTGGTCGTATTCGAGGTTGTTGAGGATCGCGATGCGCGGGCGGTAGTGCACGAATTTCGAACGCTTGTCGAAGAACGCGGTGTCGTATTCGTCCGCTTCAATGACAAAAGGCGCCGCCATCGGCGGCACGACATTCCCTTCCCCCTCCGGGGGAAGGTGGCGCGCAGCGCCGGATGAGGGTCCGGGGCCTGCGTATGCCTGCCTGCCCCCCAACCGCGCAGAAACGCCGAAATTCCCCGGCACGCCACCGACCAGAAAGCCCGGCGCCATCCCCGCGCTCTCCAGCAAATGCGCCAGCAGGCTGGTGGTGGTGGTCTTGCCGTGGGTGCCGGCCACGGCCAGCACGTCGCGGTCGGCCAGCACCGTCTCGCCCAGCCACTGCGGGCCGGAGATGTAGCGCAGACGCGCATCGAGCATGTACTCGACGGCCGGGTTGCCGCGGCTCATCGCGTTGCCGACCACGACGAGATCAGGGGCCGGCTGCAGGTGCCTGGCGGTGTAGCCGCTCATCAGGCCGATGCCGAGCGCCTCCAGCTGGGTGCTCATCGGCGGATAGACGTTGGCGTCGGAACCTTCGACCGCGTGGCCCAGCTCGCGCGCGAGTGCGGCGACCCCGCCCATGAAGGTGCCGCAGATGCCGAGGATGTGCAGACGCATGACGAGCGATTCCCTTGCAGGGAGCAGGAAGCGGGCTCAGCCGTTCGCAGCGGCGGCTTCGTTCTGCAGCGCGTGCTCGATCCGCGCGGTGACCTCGTCCAGTTCGCCGACGCCGTCCACCACCTGCAGCTTGCCGCGGCTGGCGTAGAAATCCGCCACCGGCGCGGTCTGCTCGGCGTAGATGGCGAGGCGTTTGCGCACGGTATCCGGGTTGTCGTCGGCGCGGCCTTCGGCCTTGAAGCGGATTTCGCAGCGCCCGATGATCGCCTCGTTCGGCACCTCCAGCTTCACCACCGCATCCAGCGGCTGACCAAGCTTGGCCAGCAGGTGGTCGAGCGCGTCAGCCTGGGCCAGGTTGCGCGGGTAACCGTCGAGGATGAAGCCGGCCTTCGCGTCGGCCTGGGCGAGGCGCTCTTCCAGCATGCCGAGCAGGATGTCGTCGGAAACCAGCTGGCCGGCGTCCATCACCGCCTTGGCCTTGAGTCCCATCGCGGTGCCGGCGGCGACCGCGGCGCGCAGCATGTCGCCGGTCGAGATATGCGGAACGCCCAGCGCCGTCTTCAGTCGGGTCGCCTGCGTACCTTTGCCCGAGCCGGGCGCACCAAGTAGGACGAGTCGCATAATGCTCCACAAGTTCGGCAGGCCGCCGCATGTTGCAGCCGCCTGCCCGATGCACGGAATTGCCTGTCAAATTAGCCGCTGCACCGAGTGCCGTCAAACAGCGACCTTCGTCGTATTCGGCCAAGTACCTGCTGCAGAAAAGATTTGCCGGCGACCGTGGCCAACCACCCCGCTGCCTGACCGAGGATCCCATGAGCCCGAACCGCCGTTCACCCGCCATCGCCGGCAACCTGCTGTACGCCCAGTCCGGCGGTGTCACCGCCGTGATCAACGCCACCGCCGCCGGTGTGATCGAAGCCGCCCGCGGCAAGGGCGTGAAGGTCTACGCCGCGCGCAACGGCATCCTCGGCGCGCTGCGCGAGGAGCTGATCGACACCTCGAAGGAATCGGCCGCCGCGATCGCCGCGCTACGCCACACGCCCGGCGGCGCGTTCGGCTCGTGCCGCTACAAGCTGAAGTCGCTGGACGAGAACCGCGCCGAGTACGAGCGGCTGATCGAGGTGTTCCGTGCGCACGACATCCGCTGGTTCCTCTACAACGGCGGCAACGATTCGGCCGATACCGCGCTGAAACTGTCGCAGATCGGCAAGGCACTGGGCTACGACATCCGCTGCATCGGCGTGCCGAAGACGGTGGACAATGACCTCGCCGTCACCGACTGCTGCCCCGGTTTCGGCTCGGTGGCGAAGTACACCGCGATTTCCACGCTGGAGGCCAGTCTAGACGTGGCCTCGATGGCCGAGACCTCGACCAAGGTGTTCATCCTGGAGGTGATGGGCCGCCACGCCGGCTGGATCGCCGCCGCCGCCGGCCTCGCTGGCGAAGGTGCGGACGCGCCGCCACACATCATCCTGTTCCCCGAGAATGCGTTCGACGAGGCCGCATTCCTGGCGAAAGTGAAAACCACCGTCGAGCGCGTCGGCTGGTGCACCGTGGTCGCTTCCGAAGGCGTGCGCAACACAGCCGGCCAGTTCCTCGCCGAGGCCGGCACCCGTGACGCGTTCGGCCACGCCCAGCTCGGCGGCATGGCGCCAGTGCTGGCGGCACTGGTGAAGGAAAAGCTCGGCTACAAGTACCACTGGGCGTTGCCCGACTACCTGCAGCGCTCCGCGCGGCACGCCGCCTCAAAGGTCGACGCGGAGCAGGCCTATGCGGTGGGCCGTGCCGCGGTCGGCTACGCACTGGCCGGGATGAACGCGGTGATGCCGGTGATCGTGCGCACGTCCGACGCGCCGTACCGCTGGAAGATCGAACCGGCACCGCTGGCGAAGATCGCCAACCGCGAAAAGAAGATGCCGAAGAACTTCATCAGCCGCGACGGTTTCGACATCACCGCCGCCGCCCGCCGTTACCTCGCCCCGCTGATCTGCGGCGAAGCGCCGCTGCCGTACGGCAAGGACGGGCTGCCGCGCTACGTGCGGCTGAAGAACGTGGCGGTGGCGAACAGGCTGGCGGCATTCCGGCGCTGAGGCCGCCTTGCTGGTGAGGGCCACCTGGAACCGGGCCGCGGGATCGGGTTTCGTTCAGCCGCAATTTCCTACGATCCACCCTGCCCGGGTCGATCGCCGCGCTGTTGCGGCCACGACCTGCCACGGGAGGAGACCCGAGATGAAACTCGTCCACCGCCTGCTCATCGCCCTCGCCTTGCTCACCACCGGCAGCCTCGCGCTGGCCGCCCCGGGGCCCGGCCCGGATGATCATGGCCGGCATGGCCATGACCGTGGCTACGACCGTCATCACGACGGCCGCCGCTGGCATGACGACCGTCGCCACGGCGACTGGCGCCGCGACCATCGCCGCCATGACGACCGTCGCTACGGTTACGACCATCGCGACTACCACTACGCCGGCCCGCGCTATTACCCGGCGCACCCCCATCGCTGGGAACGCGGCCACCGCTACTATGGCCCGAGCTACGTGGTGCGCGACTACCGCCATTACCGCCTGCACCCGCCGCCGCGCGGCTACCACTGGGTGCGCGCGAACAACGACTACCTGCTGGTCGCGATCGCCACCGGCATCATCCTGGACTACGCGCTGCGGTAAATCCGCGCCGAGGCAAGCGTTCCGGGGGCTGAGCATCCGCGCATGGCCCTTTTCTTTGGCGGACGGCCCTGCGCCGCACAACGGCCTGCGCCGCCGCGTCTGCCTTATACTCCCTGCGACCGCCCGTTCCGGACGGCCACTTACAACCCATGGGGAGGCTCCGATGCTGCAGCAGTATGGCTGGTGGATCGTCGTTGCGTGTGCGGTGGTGGCGGTTCTGTATGGCGCGCTGTCCGCGCGCTGGATCCTGGCGAAATCGCCGGGCAACGAACGGATGCAGGAGATCGCCGCGGCCATCCAGGAAGGCGCGCGCGCCTACCTCAACCGCCAGTACACCACCATCGGCCTGGTCGGCGTGGTGTTGCTGCTGCTGATCGGTTTCTTCCTCACCTGGCCGACCGCGATCGGCTTCCTGCTCGGCGCGGTGCTGTCCGGCGCGGCCGGCTACATCGGCATGAACGTCTCGGTGCGCGCCAACGTGCGCACCGCCGAGGCGGCGCGCAGCGGCCTCGGCGCGGCGATGGACGTGGCGTTCCGCGGCGGCGCGATCACCGGCATGCTGGTGGTCGGCCTGGCCCTGCTCGGCGTGGCCGGCTACTGGCTGGTGCTCGGCCACTTCGGCGTCACCGGCGAAGCCGCCCTGCACGCGCTGGTCGGCTTGGCCTTCGGCAGCTCGCTGATCTCGATCTTCGCGCGCCTGGGCGGCGGCATCTTCACCAAGGGCGCCGACGTCGGCGCCGACCTGGTCGGCAAGGTCGAGGCCGGTATTCCCGAGGACGACCCGCGCAACCCGGCGGTGATCGCCGACAACGTGGGTGACAACGTCGGCGACTGCGCGGGCATGGCCGCCGACCTGTTCGAGACCTACGCGGTGACGGTGATCGCCACCATGCTGCTGGCCGGGCTGAGCTTCGCCGACAACCTGGCGGCGGTGATGTATCCGCTGGTGCTTGGCGGCGTGTCGATCATCGCCTCGATCATCGCCACCTTCTTCGTCAGGGTGAAGGCCGGCGGCTCGATCATGGGCGCGCTGTACAAGGGCGTGATCGTGTCGGCGGTGCTCTCCGCGGTCGCGTTCTGGTTCGTCACCGGCAACCTGCTGCCGCAGGGCCTGACCGCCGCCGACGGCAGCGTGGTTTCCAGCCATGCGCTGTTCTACTGCGCGCTGATCGGGCTGGTGCTGACCGGCCTGATCGTGTGGATCACCGAGTACTACACCGGCACCCAGTACGGCCCGGTGCAGCACATCGCGGCGGCCTCCACCACTGGCCACGGCACCAACATCATCGCCGGCCTCGGCGTGTCGATGAAGTCGACCGCGATGCCAGTGATCGTGATCTGCGCGGCGATCTGGGGCGCCTACAGTCTGGGTGGCCTGTACGGCATCGCGATCGCCGCCACCGCCATGCTGTCGATGGCTGGCATGATCGTGGCGCTGGACGCCTATGGCCCGATCACCGACAACGCCGGCGGCATCGCCGAGATGGCCGACCTGCCGCCGGAAGTGCGCGGCGTCACCGACCCGCTCGACGCGGTCGGCAATACCACCAAGGCGGTAACCAAGGGCTACGCGATCGGTTCGGCCGCGCTGGCTGCACTGGTGCTGTTCGCCGACTACACGCACAACCTCGACGTCGCCGCGCAGGCCAAGGCGGCGGCCGCGGGCAGCACGTACACCCCGCTGACTTTCGACCTGTCCGACCACATGGTGATCATCGGCCTGCTGATCGGCGGCCTGATCCCCTACCTGTTCGGCGCAATGGCGATGGAGGCGGTGGGCCGCGCCGCCGGCGCGGTGGTGGAGGAAGTGCGCCGCCAGTTCCGCGACATCGCCGGCATCATGCAGGGCACCGGCAAGCCGGAATACTCGCGCGCGGTGGACATGCTGACCCGTTCGGCGATCCGCGAGATGATCGTGCCGTCGCTGCTGCCGGTCGCCGTGCCGATCGTGGTCGGCCTGCTGCTCGGACCGAAGGCGCTCGGCGGCGTGCTGATCGGCACCATCGTCACCGGCCTGTTCGTGGCGATCTCGATGACCACCGGCGGCGGCGCCTGGGACAATGCGAAGAAGTACATCGAGGACGGCCACCACGGCGGCAAGGGCTCCGAGGCGCACAAGGCTGCGGTCACCGGCGACACCGTGGGCGACCCGTACAAGGACACTGCCGGCCCTGCGGTAAACCCGCTGATCAAGATCATCAACATCGTGGCGCTGCTGATGATTCCGCTGCTGTAAGCCGCGCCACCGTCTCTCGCAGAAATCCCGCCGCGTGGCGGGATTTCTGTTTCCGGCTCGCGCGCCTGACTTTAGTCACGGGCGGCGGCCGGCCAAGCCCGGCTACGCTCGGCGGGGCAGGCCGCGCCCACCGCGACCACCTCCAACCGCACACCTGGGGATACACGATGAAAGCAGTCTGGCTGACGCTGGCGCTCGGCGTCACACTGGCGGGCATGAACGATAGCCACGCCCGCGACACCACCCCCGCTCCCGCCGCCAACGCGGCCAGCGACGACCCGTTCCTGTGGCTGGAGGACATCCACGGCGAGCGCGCACTGGACTGGGTGAAGCAGCAGAACGCGACCACCGCGAAGCAGTTCGTCGACAACACCGAGTTCGCCCATACCCGCGACGGCATCCTCGAGGTGCTCGACTCGGAAGCGCGCATCCCCTACGTCAACCGCATGGGCGACCACCTGTACAACTTCTGGCGCGACAAGGCGCATCCGCGCGGCATCTGGCGGCGCACCACGCTGGCCGAGTACCGCAAGGCCGTGCCGGTGTGGGAAGTGCTGCTGGACGTCGACGCGTTGAACCAGGCCGAAGGCAAGCGCTGGGTGTTCAAGGGCGTGCGATGCCTGAAGCCGGCGTACGAGCGCTGCCTGGTCTCGCTGTCGCCAGACGGCGGCGACGCCGTGGCCGTGCGCGAGTTCAGCATCCCGCACAAGGCGTTCGTGAAGGACGGCTTCGTCTTGCCGGTGGCGAAGAGCGAGGTCGACTGGATCGACGAAGACACCCTCTACATTGGCACCGACTTTGGCCCCGGCTCGATGACCGAGTCGAGCTATCCGCGCATCGCCAAGGAGTGGAAGCGCGGCACGCCGCTGGCCGCGGCCACCACCGTGTACGAGGGCAAGCCGAGCGACCTGGCGGTCAGCGCCCACCACGACCGCACGCCGGGCTACGAGCGCGACTTCGTTTCCGTCGCCCGGGATTTCTACCACAGCGACCTGTACCAGCGCCTCGGCGACAAGCTGGCCCGCGTCGAAGTGCCGGCCGACGCGGAAGCCGACGCCCATCGCGACTGGCTGCTGGTGCGCACCCGCTCGCCGTGGACGGTGGACGGCAGCAGCTACCCTGCCGGCGCGCTGCTGGCGGCGCCATTCGACGGCTTCATGGCCGGCAAGCGCCACTTCACCGTGCTGTTCAAACCCGACGTGCACACCTCGCTGGACTCGTATGCCTGGACCAGGAACCACCTGATCCTCAACCTGATGGACGACGTCAAGAGCCGGCTGGAGGTGCTGACTCCGCCGCAGATGGCCACTCCCGACGGCGACTGGAAGCGCATGGCGATGGCGGGCGCGCCGGCGCTGAGCACGATCAGCGTGATCGACACCGACCCCGACCACAGCGACGAGTACTGGCTCGACGTCACCGGCTTCCTGGCCCCTTCGTCGCTGCAGCGCGGCGTGCTGGACGGCGCGGCGGTCGAGACGATCAAGCAGGCGCCGGCGTTCTTCGACGCCACGAAGTTCGCGGTCAGCCAGCACTTCGTGACATCGAAGGACGGCACCCGCGTGCCGTACTTCGAGATCGCCCCGAAAGGTATCGAGCTCGACGGCAGCAACCGTACCCTGCTGTATGGCTACGGCGGCTTCGAGGTCTCGCTGCAGCCGTACTACAGCGGCAGCGTCGGCCGCGCCTGGCTGGAACGCGGCGGCGTCTACGTGATCGCGAACATCCGCGGCGGCGGCGAGTACGGCCCGCAGTGGCACCAGGCTGCGCTGAAGGCGAACCGCCCACGCGCGTACGAGGATTTCGCCGCGGTAGCCGAAGACTTGGTGAAGCGCGGCGTGACCTCGGCGCAGCACCTCGGCGCCGAAGGCGGCAGCAACGGCGGCCTGCTGATGGGCAACATGCTGACCATGTACCCGCAGCTGTTCGGCGCGATCGCCTGCGAGGTGCCGCTGCTGGACATGAAGCGCTACATCCACCTGTCCGCCGGCGCTTCGTGGATGGCCGAATACGGCAACCCGGACACGTCCGACTGGAGTTTCATCAAGACCTTCTCGCCGTACCAGAACGTGCAGAAGGACGGCCACTACCCGCCGGTGCTGTTCTACACCGCCACCAGCGACGACCGCGTCGGCCCGGTGCAGGCGCGCAAGATGGCCGCGCGGATGCAGGCGCAAGGCCACCGGAACGTGTGGTTCTACGAGAACCTCGAAGGCGGCCACGGCGCCGGTGCGGACAACCGGCAATCCGCCCACATGCACGCGATGGCCTACGACTTCCTGTGGGACCAGCTGAAGTAATCCCGACCCCATGCACCCACGCACCACCATCAGCCCCGAGCTGCGCGAATGGATCCTCGCCACCACACGCGCCGGCCACGGCACGGCGGCGGTGCTGCAGTTGATGAAGGAGCACGGCTACGATCCGCGGCAGAGCCGCGGCATCGTCGCCGAGGTGCTGAAGCTGCCGCTGGCGACGCTGCTCGCCGGCACGACCAGGGGATCGCTGAAGGGGCTGCGCGCGAAACACCCCGAGGCGCCCGAGGTCCGCGCCGGCGATCGCACGATCGGCGTCTCGCTCAGCGTCGACGCGCCGGTGCTGCGCGTGCTGGAGAACCTCCTCGACGAGAACGAATGCGACGAGCTGATCGCGCTGGCGCAGCCGCGCCTGCAGCGCGCGCTCACCGTCGACAGCGCCGGCCGCCAGCAGGTGGATCGGCGGCGCACCAGCGAGGGCATGTTCTTCACCCTGGACGAAGTGCCGCCGGTCGGCCGCATCGAGCAGCGCCTGGCCGCCCTCACCGGCGTGCCGGCGAGCCACGGCGAGGGACTGCAGATCCTGCACTACCTGCCCGGTCAGGAGTACGAGCCGCACTTCGACTGGTTCGACCCGGAGCAACCCAGCTACGAGGCGATCACCGCCGCAGGCGGGCAGCGCATCGCCAGCGTGGTGATGTACCTGAACACGCCCTTGCGGGGCGGCGGCACGGCGTTCCCCGAGCTCGGCCTCACCGTCACCGCACGACGCGGCGCCGCGGTGTATTTCGCCTACGAGGGCGGCGACCGCAGCTCGCTGCACGCCGGCCTGCCGGTGCTCGAGGGCGAGAAGTGGATCGCTACCAAATGGCTGCGCGAGCGGCCGTACCGGAAGCCGACGAAGGCCTGAACGCCGGCGCAGCGAAGCCCGCCACTGCTGCATCGCAGCAGCGTTTGGCGTATTCTTGCGGACCCTCTTTTCCCCTTCATCGCCAAGGACAGTCCATGGGTCTGCACCTCGTCTCCGCCGGCCGCAACGTGCCGGAAGAAATCAACGTCATCATCGAGATCCCCAAGGACGCCGAGCCGGTCAAGTACGAGGTGGAGAAGGAGTCGGGTGCGATCTTCGTGGACCGCATCCTGTCCACCCCGATGCGCTACCCGTGCAACTACGGCTACGTGCCGCGCACCCTGGGCGGCGACGGCGATCCGCTGGACGCGGTGGTGATCCTGCCGCTGCCGCTGGCGGTCGGCTCGGTGATCCGCTGCCGCCCGGTCGGCATGCTGAAGATGAGCGACGAGGCCGGCAGCGACGAGAAGCTGGTGGTGATCCCCTCGCCGAAGGTGTTCCCGGGCTACGCGCACATCAACGACATGAAGGGCGTCTCGCCGCACTGGCTGGAACGCATCGGCCACTTCTTCGAGCACTACAAGGATCTGGAGAAGGGCAAGTGGGTAAAGGTGGACGGCTGGGTCGGCGCCAACGAGGCGAAGGCCGAGATCCTCGCCGGCTTCCAGCGCTACCAGGACGCCATCAGCGGCTGAGCCTGCCGCCAACCAGAAGTATCCATGCACAAACCCCGCCCCGGCGGGGTTTGTCGCTCATGCACTAGCCGCGCCTGAGCAGTTCGCGCAGGTCGATCAGCGCCGCGTTCGCGCGTGACACGTAGTTCGCCATCACCAGCGAGTGGTTGGCGAAGAAGCCGAACGGCGAACCGTTCAGCACCATCGGGCTGTGCAGCGGGCGCTGCGCCTCCTCCAGCTCGCGGATCACCTGCTCCAGGCTGACGTCGGCGTGCTTGGAGCGCAGGATCGGGCCGAAGTCCTGGCGGAACGCCTTGAGCTGTTCCAGCAGCGTCCAGGTGTAGCCGCGCGCCTCGTAGAAGTTGTCGTCGATCTTCGTCCATGGCGTCTTCACCAGCCGGCCGCCGCCGGGCGCGGCCACCGTGCCGGCGGCCGCAGGCTGGTCGGCGCCGGCCACCTCGCCGATGCGGATCTGGCCCACGCTGGCTGATAGCCGCTGCGACAGCGAACCGAGCCGCGCCGAGGCCAGCTGCAGGTAGTCGGCCAAGTTGTCGGCGCGGGCATAGAAATGCGCGCCGCTGGTTTCGCTGTCGCCGAGCCGGGCCAGATAGCCTTCCAGATGCTTGATCGCCTTGCGGTACTGGCTCTCCGAACTGGGCAGCAGCCAGCGGTCGTTCGGGCTGTTGAGCAGCGGGTCGGCCTCGGCCAGGTCCTTGTCCTCGGTCGACTGCGTCTGCGAGCGGCTGAAGTCGTTGCGCAGCGCGCGCACCAGGTCGCGCGAGGCGGTCAGCGAACCGAATTCCCAGTTGGGGATGTTGTCCAGCAGCACGCCCGGCGGCAGCTTGTCGTTGCTGAGGTAGCCGCCGCGCTTGTCCAGCAGCGTACGCACCGAGGCGATCAGGGTGGCGGTGGTGGTCGCGCCGGTGCTGACCGGCCGCTTCAGCTCCTGCAGCTGCGCCTGGGTCACCGCCGCCGGATCGAACAGCGCCGGCTCGGTATCCCACCACCACATCAGCGCCGCCACGCCCAGCACCAGCAGCGCGAGCAATGCCAGGATGGCGCGGCGGATGCCGTGACGCGAGGAGTTCGAAGTATCCGGGGTCTGCATCGCGCGGCTCCTGCGGGGAATGGGCCAAGCTTACAGGCTCGGCTCGGCGCCGCGTGACCAGCGCCGAGCCGGCACCATCCCGTCACGCCGCCGGGGCGTACGATCGGGGATCAGGCCGCCTGCCCGCCTCCCTGCGGAGGGAAGCAAAGGGCGGCCTTCGAGTCATCCATGGAGTTGTCCCATGAAAGCCGTCGCACTCACCCGCTACCTGCCAATCGACGACCCGCAATCGTTGTTCGACGTCGAGCTGCCGCCGCCGACGCCCGGCGAGCATGACCTGCTGGTGCGCGTGGAGGCGATCTCGGTGAATCCGGTCGACACCAAGATCCGTTCACCCAAGCCGCAGATCGAGACGCAGCCGAAGGTGCTCGGCTACGACGCCGCCGGGGTGGTAGAGGCGACCGGCGACGCGGTCGACGGTTTCCGGCCGGGCGACCGCGTGTACTACGCCGGCGACGTCACCCGCCCGGGCAGCAACGCGCAGTTCCAGCTGGTCGACGCGCGGCTGGTCGGGCATGCGCCGCGCTCGCTGGACCTGGCCGAGGCGGCGGCGCTGCCGCTGACCGCGCTGACCGCGTGGGAGCTATTGTTTCAGCGCATGCCGTTCGACAGCGAGGATGGCGGCGAAGGCAAGTCACTGCTGATCATCGGCGGCGCCGGCGGCGTGGGCTCGATCGCCATCCAGCTGGCGCGGCGCGCGGGCTTCACGGTGATCGCCACCGCCTCGCGCAGCGAAACCACCGACTGGTGCCGCACGATGGGTGCGCACCACGTGGCCAATCATCGCCATCCGCTGGCACTGCAGTTGGAGGCCCTGGGTTTCAACCAGGTCGACGCCGTGCTCAACCTCGCCGACACCGACCACTACTGGGACGCGGTCGGCCAGCTGCTGGCGCCGCAAGGCCACGTCGGCCTGATCGTGGAGCCGGCCGGCGCGCTGAGGGTCGGCGATCCGTACAAGGCCAAGTGCATCGGCATCCACTGGGAGTTCATGTTCGCGCGGGCGCGCTTTGGCACCGCCGACATGGCCGAACAGGGCCGCATCCTCGAACGGATCGCCGCGCTGGTCGACTCCGGCGAACTGCGCAGCACGCGCAGCGCGCTGCTGGCACCGATCAACGCGGCGAACCTGCGCGAGGCGCACCGCCAGCTGGAGTCCGGCCGCACGCTCGGCAAGCTGGTGCTGGCCGGCTGGTGAGACGGTGCCGGCGAGCGGTCAGCCGCGTTTGCCCGCCGCCTTCCTGGCCGGCGAGGGCTTGGCCGGCTCGCCCTTCTTGCCGAGCTGCTCCAGCAGCGTGTTCATGTCCTCGGCGTGCTCTTCCTCCATCGCCAGGATGCCTTCCAGCACGCGGCGGGTGGTCGGGTCGTCGGTGCCGATGTAGGCGATCACCTCGCGGTAGCTGTCGATCGCGATGCGCTCGGCGACCAGGTCCTCCTTGATCATGTCGACGATATCCTCGCCCTCCACGTAGTCGGCATGGCTGCGGCTGAGCAGGCCGTCCGGCGACAGGTTCGGCTTGCCGTCGAGCTGGGTGATGCGCTCGGCGATCAGGTCGGCGTGGCCCTGCTCCTCGTTCGCGTGCTGCAGGAACTCGGCCTTGATCGCCTGCGAGTGGATGCCCGAAGCCATGTAGTAGTGGTACTTGTAGCGCAGCACGCAGACGATCTCGGTGGCCAGCGCATGGTTGAGCAACTTGACCACCGTTCCGCGATCGGCGCGGTAACCCGCCGTTATCGCGCCCTTGTCGATATCCTGGCGCGCACGCTTGCGGATGTTCTCGATGTCGCTGACGAACGGCTTGGTCTTGGCCATGGCTTGCTCCTGCGGGCACGGATGGGCAGCGGCGAGCGTGCCGATGCCGTCGGAAGTCCGACCAGCCTAGGAACGCGCATGAAAAAGCCAGGTGAAGAGGACTTCACCTGGCTCGTTTCGCCAACGCTGCTTCAACGCGGCTGGTAGGCGCGCAGGAACATCGCGACGCCGGCCCGCGCGGTGCTCTCGATTTCCTCGGCGTAGCTCTCGGCACAGTCGGTGCAGCCGAACATCTGGCGCATCATAAGGTTGCCCTTGATCAGGCTGAGGAACTGCCCGCTGGCGCGCACCACGTCGTCAATGTCGAGCTGGCCGGCGTCAATCGCCTGCTGCAGCAGCCGTTCCATCAGGCCATGCGTACGCGCCGCGCCCTCTTCCCAGATCAGCTTGCCGTAGCGCGGGTTGCCTTGGCGGCAATCGCTGAGGATGGCGCGGAAGGTGCCGACGGTCTCGGCGTTGCAGTCGAGATGGGCGTGAGTCAGCGCCACCCGCAGCAGGGTGTCGTGGATGTCGGCAGCTGGATCGAAGAAGTAGGTCTCTTCCGGCAGCAAGTCCTGGATGCGCGAGCGGATCACCTCGCGGAACAGGTTGTCCTTGTCACCGAAATGGCTGTACACGGTGAGCTTGGACACGCCCGCGTCCGCGGCGATCGCGTCCATACTGGTGCCGGCAAACGCGTTGCGGATGAACAGGGCCTTCGCCGCCGACAGGATCGCCGCACGCTTCTCCATGTCCTTCGGGCGGCCGGGGCCCTGGGATTTGACCTGCGCGCTGTTCATGCCACTACCTTCACACCTTCACAAAGAAATAGCCAAGCTTTATTATACGCAACGGTTCAATTATTTCCAGAACGACGCCAACGCCGTCAGTGTCCATCGCCTGTGCGCCGGACACCATGACGAACGTCAACGCGCGGCGGTGACTTCCGGCACTTCGTGGCCCCGCAGGCAACCGTCAGGCTTGCCAGCACCCCGGAGTGTCGGAGTGTCGTTGTCGAGGCAGGCGCCAGCGCTTATCCTTCTTGGTCTTTTTCGCTCCCCACGGGACATGGCAGATGGTAATGAATATCGAACAGGCGCGGGTGAACATGGTGGAAAACCAGGTACGCCCGTGGGAAGTACTGGACGGCCGCGTGCTGGAGGTGCTCGGCCGCGTGCGTCGCGAGGACTTCGTTGCCGCCCAGCATCGCCAGCTGGCGTTCGCCGATCTGTGCCTGCCGCTGGGCCACGGCGAGGTGATGATGAAGCCGGTGGTGGAAGGCCGCGTGCTGCAGGCGCTGGAGCTGGCACCCACCGACCGCGTGCTGGAGATCGGCACCGGCTCGGGCTTCCTCACCGCCTGCCTGGCCGGCCTTGGCGGGCAGGTGACCAGTGTCGACATCCACGCCGATTTCACCGCCGCCGCCACGCAGCGACTGCAGGCCGCCGGCGTCACTAATGCGATACTGGCCACCGGCGAGGCGGTGCGCGAGTGGCAGCCCGACGGCCTGTTCGACGCGCTGGTGGTGACCGGCGCGGTACACGCGGTGCCGTCACGCTGGCTGGACTGGCTCAAGCCCGGTGCGCGCGCGCTGGTGATTCGCGGCCTGTCGCCGGTGCAGCAGGCCGCCTTGCTCACCCACGAAGGCGCCGGTCGCTACCGCGAAGAAACCCTGTTCGAAACCGACCTGCCCTACCTGACCCACGCCGAACCACCACCGCGGTTCGTGTTCTGATTCCGCCCCCGCACCGATCCTCACGAGGCACCCCATGCGTTTGAAGCTGCTTACCCTTGCCCTGGCCCTGGCTGCCGTCTCGCTGCCCGGTCACAGCGAGGATCTGCTCGATGCTTATCGCGATGCGCGCGCCAACGATCCGGTGTTGTCGCAGGCCGACGCCACCCGCCTGGCCACCGCCGAGGGGGTGGACCAGGCGCGCGCGCTGCTGCTGCCGCAGATCGGCGCCAGCATGAGCCTCAATCAGATCAACGGCGGCAACCAGATCGGCCACAGCCGCACGCGCTCGATCAACGGCACGCTCAGCCAGACCGTGCTCGACTTCAGCAAGTACGCCAACCTCAAGGCCGCGCACTCGGCCTCCGATGCGCAGGACGAGCTGTACCAGGCCGCGGCGCAGGAGCTCTACGGGCGCGTGGCCGCGGCTTACTTCGGCGTGCTCACCAGCGAGGACGAGCTGACCTTCGCCAAGGCCAACGAGGATGCCTTCCGCCAGCAGTACGAGCAGTCCGACCAGCGCTTCAAGGTTGGCCTCTCGGCGATCACCGACGTGTACCAGGCCAAGGCCTACTACGAGGCGGCCAAGTCGCAGACCATTGCCACGCAGAATACACTCAACGACGCCCGCGAGGCGCTCACCCAGGTCACCGGCAAGCCGACCGGTGAACTGAAGAAGCTGCGCGACGACCTGCCGATGCAGCCGCCGACACCGGCTGACCAGGACAGCTGGGTCAAGCAGGCGCTGGAGACCAACCCCAACCTGCTCACCCAGAAGTACAACGTGCAGACGGCGCAGCACAACATCAGTGCCGCGCGCGCCGGCCACCTGCCGACGATCACCGCCGGTGTCAGCTACGGCAAGGGTGCCGGCTGGTCGGACAGCAACGCCGGCGCACGCTACCGCGACCCCTCCTCGACCACCATCGGCCTGACCTTGAACGTGCCGATCTTCTCCGGCGGCTTCACCCAGTCGCGCGTACGCCAGTCGATCTACCAGCGCGACGCCGCCACCGACGCGCTGGAAGCGCAGCGCCGCCAGGTGGTGCGCGACACGCTCAATTACTACCGCTCGGTGATCGCCGGCATCGCCCAGGTGGAATCGGCCAAGGCCTCGGTGGAGTCGGGCCGCAAGGCGCTGGAGGCGACCCGTGCCGGCTTCGAGGTGGGCACCCAGACGATGACCAACGTGCTGTTGGCGATCCAGGTCCTGACCTCCTCGGAGAGCAGCTACTCGCAGGCCCGCCACCAGTTCATCCTGAACAAGCTGCTGCTCAGGCAGACCGCCGGCACCGCCGAGCTGAAGGATATCGAGGAGATCAACGCGCTGTTGCAGTAAACCACCGCGCGTCGCACGCAAGCGCGACCGGGCCCACGCCCGGTCGTGCCGTTTTCCGAGCGGTCACTCCTGCAGCAGGGCGTCGATCAGCCGCATGACCCGCTGCACCGCGCCGCGTTCGCGCTCGAACACGCGCTGCGCGGCTTGCCCCATGCGCGCGCGCGCGACCGCATCGAGCAACAGCTTCAGCGCGGCCGGCCCCAGCCGTGCGGCATCTGCCACGCGCTCGGCGCCGCCCTCCTCGATCAGGCTGCGGGTGATCTCCTCGAAGTTGAAGGTGTGCGGCCCCACCAGCACCGGCACCGACAGCGCCGCCGGCTCCAGCAGGTTGTGGCCGCCGATCGGCACCAGGCTGCCGCCGACGAAGGCCAGGTCGGAGGCCGCGAAGAACGGCATCAGCTGCCCCATGGCGTCGATCACGAACACCTGGTGCGCAGTGGACGGCACCCCGTCGAGGCTGCGCGTGGCGACCGTGAAGCCGAGACTGCGCACCGTGTGTTCGACCAGCTTGAAACGCTCCGGATGGCGCGGCGCCAGCAGCAGCAGCGCGTCGGGCAGGCGCTTCAGCACCTGCAGGTGTGCCTCCAGCACCGCCTGCTCCTCGCCCTCGTGGGTGCTGGCCGCGATCCACACCGGCCGCCGCGGCCCCCAGTGTCCGCGCATCGTGGCGCCTTCGGCCACCGCGCCGGCGGGGATCGGCATGTCGAACTTCATGTTGCCGGTGACCAGCACCTGCTCCGGGGCGGCCCCGAGCAGGCGGTAGCGGGCCGCATCGGTGCGCGACTGCGCAGCGATCAGCCGCACGCAGCGCAGCGCCGAGCGCAGCAGCCCGCGCAACGGCTTGTAGCCACGCAGCGAGCGCTCCGACAGTCGCGCATTGACGATCATCAGCGGAATGCCGCGCCGGTGGCAGGCGAAGTACAGGTTCGGCCAGATCTCGGTTTCCACGATCAGCGCCAGCCGCGGCCGGATCTTCTTCAGGAAGCGGCCCACCGAGTACGGCAGGTCGTACGGCAGGTAGACGTGGAACACGCTGTTGCCGAACAACTGCTGCACGCGTGCGGTACCGGTCGGGGTAACCGTGGTGATCACCAGCGGCGCGTTCGGGTAGTCGCGCCGCAGCGCCTTGATCAGCGGCTCAGCCGCGTTCACCTCGCCCACCGACACCGCATGCACCCACAGGCTGCCGCGGAAACCGGGCGGGTCGAAAAAGCCGAAGCGCTCCGGCCAGCGCCAGTGGTACGGCCGCGAACGCACGCCACGCGCCAGCAGCCGCAGCACCAGCAGCGGCGTCGCCAGATACATCGCGAGGGTATAGAGGTAACGCAACGTCGGGGCCCGTCAGTCCAGCGCGGCAGTATACGAGAGCGCGCGCCGCCCCCGCCGGGCACGCGGCATGCCGTCGCGGCGCGGTGCCGGCTGGCGGCCTCCTCTACAATGCGCACGATGCCCGGCATGCCACGCCCCCGCTTCACCCGCTCGCTGCTCGCGCCGCGCCACTGGCCGGCGTGGCTGGGCGCGGGCGTGATCTGGCTGATCGCGCGGCTGCCGCAGCGCGCGCTGATGTGGCTGGGCCGGCGGCTCGGCGCGCTGGTGCGGCTGGTTCCTTCCGAGCGCCGGCGCATCGCCGCGGCGAACATCGCGCTGTGCTTTCCCGAACTCGACGCTGCCGCGCGTGCCGCGCTGGTCGACGCGAACCTGCGCGACATCGGCCTGATGCTGGTGGAGTTCGCGCTGGGCTGGATGGGCAGCGAGCGGCGCATGGCCGCCATCCCGACCCGTATCGAGGGGCTGCAACACCTCGAGGCGGCGCGCGCGCAGGGCAAGGGCGTGCTGCTGGTCGGCGGGCACTTCTCGCACCTGGAGCTGTGCGCGCGACTGGTCTCGCGGCGCATCCGCATCGCCGGCATGTACCGCCGGATGGATTCGGCCGTATTCGAGTGGGTCGTGCTGCGCGCGCGACTGGACTACGCCGACGCGATGTTCGAGAAAGACGACCTCCGCGGCACCGTGAAGTACCTGCGCGGCGGCGGCACGCTGTGGTACGCGCCGGACCAGGACATGCGCAGCAAGGACACCGTGTTCGTGCCGTTCTTCGGCGTGCCGGCGGCCACCATCACCGCCACCCATCACCTGGCGCGCATGTCCGGCGCGCTGGTGATCCCGTTCTTCCACCGCCGCCTGCCGGATGGCGGGGGCTACGCGCTGCGCCTCGGCGCGCCACTGGACGGCTTCCCCGGCGCCGACGCAGCAGCCGACACCGCCCGCGTCAACGCCTGCATCGAGCAGATGGTGCGCGCAGCGCCCGAGCAGTACCTGTGGGTGCACAAGCGCTTCAAGACCCGCCCGCCCGGGGCGCCCGCGATCTACTGATCCGTAAGCCGGGTGAAAGCCTGGCCCGCCGAGAATTGCACCAATTCCGGGACCCGGGTCGACTCCGCCGACCCGCCTCGCATGCGAGTGGCGACTTTGCGCAACCACCCTGATCCGCACAGGCCGCCGGCCCTTCCAGGCTGGCGGTGCGAACGGACCGGCGGGTTCGCGCAGCGGTTGCGCCGCTTCCCCAGCGCCGCACCGGCACAGGAGTTGGAAAGTGAACGACGCCGCTGCGCAGGGCACACCGCCCCTGCCCATCCTGATGTATCACAACATCGCGCGCGCCCCGCGCGACCTGCGCGTGTACCGCAGCCTGTTCGTGAGCCCGGCGGTGTTCGCGCGGCAGATGTGGTTGTTGCGCCGGCTCGGTTACCGCGGGTTGTCGATGTCGGCCGCGATGCCCTACCTGCGCGGCGAGCGCAGCGGTCGCGTCGCCGTGATCACGCTGGACGACGGCTACGTGGACAACCTGGACGCCGCCCTGCCCATCCTGCAGCGCCACGGCTTCAGCGCCACCTGCTACGTCGTCAGCGGCAGCATCGGCCGCTACAACCAGTGGGACGCCGAACGGCTGGGCGTGCGCAAGCCGCTGATGTCGGCGGAGCAGCTGCGCGACTGGCACCGCGGCGGCATGGAGGTTGGCGCGCACAGCCGCAGCCACCCTCGCCTGACGCAATGCAGTGACGCCCAGCTGCACGACGAGATCCACGGCAGCAAGGCCACGCTGGAGGATCGCCTCGGCACCCCGGTCAGCCAGTTCTGCTACCCGTACGGCGACGCCGACGACCGCGTGGCCGGCGTGGCGCGCGAGGCCGGCTTCGATGCCGCCACCACCACCCGGCGCGGCCGCGCCATTGCCGGCATGGACCTGTGGCAGCTGCCGCGGGTGCAGGTGGCGCGCCACCACCTGCTGCCGCAATTCGCCCTGCGCGTGCTGTCGCGCTACGAGGATCGCCGCGCGTGAAGCTGCTCTTCGTCGGCACCAATCCCGAGAACACCGGCGCCGCCAGCCACTTCGTCGCCCTGGCGCAGGCGATGGCCGTGGCCGGTCATCAGGTCGGCGCAGTGGTCTACCCCAACGGACTGATCTGGCAGGGGCTGGCCGGCTCGGATGTCCGCCTGAGCAAGGCGAAGTTCCGCAACGCGTTCGACCTGCGCGGCTATCTCGCCGTCATCAGGGCGGCGCGGCAGCTGAAACCGGACTGGCTGGTGGGCAATTTCGGCAAGGAGTACTGGCCGCTGATCCTGATCGGGCGACTGCTGCGCATCCCGGTGGCGCTGTTCCGGCATCGCACGCCGCCGATGAAGCGCCTTTCCGGCTGGCTGATCCCGCGCCTCGCGCAACGCTTCCTCGCCGTCTCCGAGCATGCGCGCCAGGCCTATCTGGACCGGGGCGTCCCCGGCCATCTGGTGCGGGTGCTCTACAACCCGGTCAACACGGAACTGTGCCGGCCCGACCCGCAGCGGCGCCGTGAGATCCTGCGCGCGCTTGGCCTGGACGAGCAGGCGATCGTACTCGGCTACAGCGGCCGCATGCATGGCGGCAAGGGCATCTTCCCGCTGTTCGAGGCGGCCAGCGCGGCAATGGCGCAGCAGCCGCGGCTGCATTGCCTGTGGCTGGGCGACGGCCCGGATGCCGCAGCGCTGCGCGAACGCGCCGCGGCGGACCCTACCGCGGACCGGCACCACTTCCTGGGCTGGATCCCCGACGTGCTGCCGTATTACAGCGCGATGTCGATGCTGGCCTTCCCGTCGGTCGCCACGGAAACCTTCGGGCGCGTCTCGGTCGAGGCGCAAGCCGCCGGCGTCCCGGTGCTGGGCAGCGACATCGGCGGGATACCCGAGACGCTGCAGGCCGGCGTGACCGGCCTGCTGCTGCCGCCGGGCGACGTGGCGGCGTGGCGCGAGGCGATCCTGAAGCTGTGCGATCCGGCGCTGCTGGCGTCGATGGGCACCGCCGCGCGCGACTACGTGGAGCAGCACTTCAGCATGCTGGTGATCGCCGACCGCTTCCTGCAGATCCTGAGCGGCGACTGAGCCCGCCGGATCAGTCCCGCGGCCGTCGTCGCTCGTACAGCTTGGCGTACTTCAGGAACGCGTAGAACGCATGGATGCGCGCCGCGATGAAGCCGGCCCAACCGGAGCGCCAGTGCCCGCGCAGTACGTAGTAGCGCAGGAACGCCACCGTCGGATACGCCACCATGCGCAGCCGCAGCCAGCCGACCCGGCGTTTGGCCAGGTCGGCCTGCTGCAGGCTGGAGTAGCGGTTCGCCTTGGCCACGCGGCCGGCGACGTCGGGCTCGCCGTGGTGGTCGATGACCACGTCGAGCACGCCCACCGGGCCGTCCACCTGCACTTCCTCGTGCACTTCATGGTCGCTCATGCGCGCACGCTGCCGGTCGAACAGGCGCACGTAGTGGTTGAGTCGGCCGCGCCGCGACTGCCAGCGCCAGAACTGCCACTCGCGCCGCCACAACTGGTAGCCCGCGCAGTCCGGCGCGAGCAGCGCCCGCTGCAGGGGCGCCGTGGCGTCCGCCTCGAGCGATTCGTCGGAATCCAGCAGCAACACCCAACGGTGGCTGGCCAGGTCGATCGCCGCCTGCTTCTGTGCGCTGTAGCCGGCGAACGGCTGCGCGTGGAGGCGCGCGCCGTAGTGCGCGGCGATCGCCGCGGTGGCGTCGGTCGAGCCCGAGTCCAGCACCACGATCTCGTCGGCCCAGGCCACCCCGCGCAGGCAGGCGTCGAGCGTGCCGGCGCTGTTGAAGGTGGTCACCACCACCGACAGCGCCTCACGCCCCATCGCGCGCCTCCAAGGAGCGTGCTTCTTTGAGGAGTCCGGCACGGATGCCGGGCTCTTCTTTGCCGGCATGGATGCCGGCTACAAATAAACTGGCGCACCACAGCCCGAGCAGCCAGGCGAACAGCAGGCCCCACCAGGCCGAGTAGAACGCCAGGTGGGTGTTCAGCGGGAACAGCATCACCCCCAGCGCCAGCGTGACGGGGAACGCCCGCGCTCGCGCCGCGGCGCCGACCCGGCGCCATGCGCGCCACGCCAGCGCGACCGCGGCCAGCCACAGCGCGAGGCCGAGCGTGCCGGTCTCGGTGAGGATCTCCAGCACCAGCTGATGCGCGTGGCAGGCACCTTCGCCCACGCCGCAGGCCTCGCCGGTGGCCACGAAGTGATCGTTCGCCGGCGCGTACTGCGGATACGCGTAGCGGAAGCCGCGCACACCGACGCCGTTGATCGGGTGCGCCGCGAACATCTTGATGCTGGCGTGCCAGATGTCGAGCCGGCCGCTGAGCGCGGTATCGAGCGACTGGTCGGTGCCGTGCAGCACCAGCAAGGTGCGCTCCATGCGGTCATGGAACCGCGTCGAGGTTTTCCAGGCGATGCCGCCGGCCAGCGCCAGCAGCACCGCCGCGACCGCGCAGAAACCGGCAAAGCGCCATGGCGAGCGCGCCTCGCGCCAGGCGAAACCCAGCGCCACCAGCGCATAGCTCAACCAGGCGGCACGCGAACCGGCCAGCAGCACCGGCCCCAATATCAGGGCGAACGCCAGCAGCAGGCCCGGCAACCCCCAGCGCCGCCGCGCCGCCCACAGCGCGAACGGCGACAGCACCGCAAGCGTCGGCCCCAGCTTGAGATTGTCGGCGCCGAAGATGCCGGAAACGCGCTCGGCCTCGGCGTGCCCGCCCAGGCTCCACCCGGTCAGCGCCTGCAGCCACGCATCGGCGCACCACAACGCCAGCACCCAGGCCACCGCCACGTAGAGCGCCAGCAACTTCTCCTCGCGGCGAATCGCGAAGCAGGCGTACAGGCCCAGCGGCGCGTAGCGCAGCAGCGCAACCACGGTGCCCCAGCTCTTGCCCGGCCGGATCGCATCGACGGCGGAGAACAGCGCCGCCCCCGTGTAGGCGGCCAGCAACCACAGCAGCAGTTGCGCGCCGGGGTGCTCGCGCAGCGCCTGCGGGTTTCGCGCAAACAGCATGATCACGCCGAGCAGGCACAGCAACGTGCCCAGCTCCGAACTGCGCCCGAACGGCAGCAAGGCGACCACCAGCCAGAATGGCAGCAGAGGGGAACGCAGCGCGGCCTTGAACGAGGTGGTGAAGGAATGCATGCGCGAACCGCAGCGAAAGTGGTCACGCATTGTAGGCGAGCGCGAACGTTCGCGGACCCGGAGGCAGGCTCTAGCCGCCGGTCACTTCGTCATAAAGCGCCAGCGTGGCCTGCTGCATGTCGACCAAGCGGTAGCTTTGCAGCGGCGAGATCGGCGGCGCCACCCGCAGCAATTCGGCGGCCCGCTCGACCAGCCGCTCACGGTCGCCCGGCGGCACGCGGCCGGCCGGGTACAGTTCGGCCAGCAACTCGCCCACGCCGCCGTGCGCGTAGCCCAGCACCGGACGGCACAACGACAGCGCCTCGATCACCGTGCGCCCGAACGACTCGGGCCGGTTCGACAGCTGCAGCACCAGCGCCGAGATCGCGTAGATGTCGCGCACGTCGTCGCGCGACGGCGTCAGCACCACCTGTGAGGCCACTCCCCGCACGCGGATCAGCTCGCGCAGTTCGGCCACATAGGCCTCGCGGCCGGGCTCGACCACTCCCAGCAGCAGCAGCCGCGCCTCGATGCCGCGGCGCTTGAGGTCGGCCAGCAGCTCGACCGCATCATGGTGGCCCTTCAGCCGCGTGCCGCGCCCGGGCAGGGTCAGCAGCGGCGCGCCGGCCAGTGCTGGAAACTCGGCGAAGAAGGCTTTCTGCCAGGCGTCATCCGGCCGGTGTCCGTAGGTAAACGTCAGCGGATCGATGCCGCGCGGGATCACCCGCACCTTGCCCGGCTCCAGCCAGCGGTAATGGCTCAGCACGTAGTCGCGCAGGGTCTGCGAGACCGCGATCACGCGTTCGCCGCGCAGCAGGATCGCGCTGTAGCGCCCAGGCGAGTTGAGCCCGTGCACGGTGGTGACGAAATGCGGCCGCGGCGTCATTCCCTTCAGCGCCCACCAGCCCATCCAGGCCGGCAGCCGCGAACGGGCATGCACGATGTCGGGCTTCAGCTCACGCAGCGCCCGCCGCAACGCACCGAGCCGGCCCAGCGTGCCCAGCGACTTGCGCCCCAGGTCCAGCGTGATGTGCTCGCTGCCTTCGGCCTGCAACTGCGCGACCAGCCGCCCGCCGGCCGAGATCACCACCGAGCGGTGGCCGGCCTGCACCAGGCCGCGGGCGATTTCCAGCGCCGAACGCTCCGCGCCGCCGGAATGCAGCGCAGGGATCAGCTGGACCACGGTCAGCAGCTTGACGGGCACGACCATGCTGGACATGAGCTCTGGGCTGGAGGCTTTCATCCTCTGGAGACAAGCAAGAACAATGCCGCCAGCGAGCTGAACGCTGCCGGAGAATCAGTCGCGCAGCACGTAATGCGCGCCACAGTAGGCGCAGACGGTCTCGCCGCCGTCGTCGACGATCGGCAGGTACACCCGCGGATGGGAATTCCACAGCGCCATGCCGGGCATCGGGCAGGACAACGGCAGGTCGGCGCGCGTCACTTCGTAACGATTTTCGGCATTTGCCGGCACCAGCGGCACCGCCGCGGAAAGGGGGGACGACATCGGCGGACTCCGGACTGGACATCAAGCTGCAAATGGTAGCAGGGCTGCAGCCCCCTGTCGGGGGCAGCACACGGAACACCGGGGAGCGGCCATGGGCATCGCCGGCATGCTGCTGCACTACGTGCTGGCGCTGGTGCCGGTCTACGTGGTGGCGTTGATCGTCAACGCGCTGGCGCCGACCTTCGGCGGCGAGAAGGACATGAACCAGGCGCTGAAGGCGGTGGCCTACGCATGGACCGCCAGCTGGGTTGCCGGCAGCGGCGTGATCGGGCCCTGGCTGGGCCTGCCGATCGTGCTGATCGGCGGTGTCTACAGCATCTACCTGCTGTATCTGGGCCTGCCGCACACCATCAAGTGCCCACCGGAGAAAGCCGGCGGCTACGCCGCGGTCAGCGTGATCAGCGCGACCGTGCTGGGCTGGATCGTCGGCCTGGTCGTTGCCGGCGTGATCGGCACTGCCGCGCTGACCGGCGCGGCGGTCGGCGGCATGCATGTCACCGGCAGCAGCGGCGCCGGGGGCTTTATGTCGCTGGCCTCCGCGATGGCGCCGGAAGAGGAGAAGCAGACCGAGCACGGCTACGAGAAGACCTACGGCGCCAATGGCAACCTGGTCCACGAGGAATGGGACACCCAGTCGAAGTACGGTGAGTAAAGCATGGTGGTCGGCAAGCGCTTCACGGTGAAGGCGAACGGCTACGTCGACGGCATCGAGCAGCTGAAGCAGGCGGTGGTCGGCATCGACCTGACCAAGCTGGAATCGCTCAAGGACGTCGGTGTGAGGGCGAACTGAGCCAGCGCATCCACACAAAAAAAACCGCGCCGGGATGGCGCGGTTTTTTTGTGGGCGACGGCGACTTACTTGGCCGCGGCCTGCTTCGGCACCGAGGCCTCAGTGGTGATGCGGATGGTCAGCTCGTCGCCGACGTTCGGCACATAGCCGGCGACACCGAACTCCGAGCGCTTGATGCTGGCGGTGGCGTCGAAGCCGACCGAGGGCGCCTTGGTCATCGGGTGCGGGCCGATCTTGTTCAGTGTCGCGGCGAGCACCACCGGCTTGGTCACGCCGTGCACGGTGAGGTTGCCGCTGACCTTGAACTTGTTGGCGCCGAGCGCCTGCACGGCGGTGCTCTTGAAGGTCACCACCGGATACTGGGCGGCGTCGAGGAAGTCCGCCTTCTTCAGGTGCTCGTCCAGCGCCGGCACATGGGTGTCAAGCAGGTCGAGCGGCAGCTTCACCTCCACGCTGGAGTTGGCCGGGTGCTGCTCGTCGAACACCAGGGTGCCCTCGCCCAGGCCGAGGTTGGCGGTGGGGTTGGAGTAGCCGAAGTGGTTCCAGCTGAACAGCACCATCGTGTGGTCAGGGTCGAGCTTGTAGGTGACCGGGGCGGCCTGGACCGACACGGCGGCGCCGAGCAGGCCGGCGAGAGCGAGATACTTCAATGCGCGCATGAAAAGACTCCTTGGAAAATGGGGGGATGGAAAAGCGGGGTGGGACGCGGGCTTCAGGCTATCGTGCAGGCTTCGTCGAACGTCAGGCGGGGACTGCGCGGAAACAGGTTGCGGCTGGCGTCGCCGTAACCGATGCTGATCAGGAAATTCGACTTGACCGTGGTGCCGGCGAAGAACGCCGCATCCACGCCGGCGTTGTCGAAGCCGGACATCGGGCCGCAGTCCAGCCCGACCGCACGCGCCGCCAACAGCAGGTAGGCACCCTGCAAGGTGGCGTTGCGGAACGCGGTGCTGTCGATCAGCGGCTGGTTGCCGACGAACCAGCTTTTCGCGTCGGCATGCGGGAACAGCTTCGGCAACTGCTCGTAGAACGCGTAGTCGGTGGCCACGATCGCGGTGACCGGCGCCTCCATGGTCTTGGCGCGGTTGCCATCGGACAGGAACGGCTCCAGCTTCGCCTTCGCCGCCTTCGACTTCACGAAGACCACCCGCATCGGCGAGCAGTTCGCGCTGGTCGGACCGAACTTGGCCAAGTCGAAGACCTGCTGCAGCTGTTCGTCGCTCACTTCTTTCGGCAGCCACGCGTTGAAGGTGCGGGCATTGCGGAACAACTGGTCCAGACTGGCCTCGGAAAGCAACTCGCTCATCGGTATCCTCGGTGGAAGACGTGTCGGCAATGATGCCATTGTGCAAGTGTATAGGCGCTTGCAAGCGAACGGCCCACCCACTGAGGGAACATACCGTGTTCATTCGGGAAACAATGTCGCGGCGCCTGCACGCATGTTGAAACTGCGCGGCGAATGCTGGGTGATCACCGACAGCGCCGCCGGCAACCAGCGCCAGGCGCTGGCGTTGGCCGAATACCTGCAACTGCCGCTGCGCCACCTGGTGCTGCAGCCGCGGGCACCGTGGGCGTGGCTGGCGCCGCGGCTGACCCTGGGTGGCCGGCTCGCCCTGCCCGCCCGCCAGCGGCGACTGTTCGCGCCACCGTGGCCGGCCGTGGCGATCGGCTGCGGTCGCGCCGCCGCGCTGTGCACCCGCCTGCTGCGCCGGCTGGCCGATGGCCGCTGCTACACAGTGCAGATCCTGGACCCGCGCATCGACCCCGCGCACTGGGACGCAGTGATCGCACCCCGCCATGACCAGCTCGACGGCCCCAACGTGCTGCAGCCGCTGGGCTCGCTGAACCCGGTCGACGAGGAGTGGCTGGCCGACGGCCGCGACGCCTGCCCCCGCTTTGCCGAGTTGCCGTCGCCGCGCGTGGGCGTGCTGCTCGGCGGTCCGCGCCGCGGCATCGCGCTGGACGCCGACTACGCCCGCCAGCTGGCCGCACACCTGCTCGAACGCCAGCGCCACGGAGGCGGCAGCCTGCTGGTGCTGGGTTCGCGCCGCACCCCACCGGCGCTGGTCGAGGTGTTTCGCCGTGCCTTGCGCGACGTGCCCGGCCTGCTCTGGGCCGGCCCCGACGACGGCCGCAATCCCTACCCCGGCGTGCTCGGCTGGGCCGACCGGCTGGTGGTCACGCCCGATTCGGTGAACATGCTCTCGGAGGCCTGCGCCGTCGGCTGCCCGGTCGAGACCCTGGTCACCGCGCCGCTGCCGGCGAAGCTCGCGCGCTTCCACCAATCGCTGCGCGAAGCTGGCCGGCTGCGTGGCCTCGACGACGACGCGCCGGCGCGGCCACCGTCACCGCTGCGCGAAACGGTCGCGATCGCTGCCGCGCTGCGGGAGCGGATGGCACGGCAACAGGCGGCACAACTGGCGGATTGAGCAAGGTCCGGACCAATCCCGGCAGCGCGCCCGCGATTCAGCCAAACGCAAAACCCAGCGCATCGGTGACCCCGCGCACGCTGCCGCACAGCTGCTCCAACGCCGCCTCGCGCGGCGCGATGCGCGGGCGCAGGTCGAGCGTGCAGGCCAGCGCGCGACGCAGCAGCTCGGCGTGGGCCGCGGCGAGGGCCGCCGCCTGCCGATCGTCGAGCAGCCCGGCGACGCGGCAGGCTTCGATCAGTCCGGCATTCGCGGTGACGCCGAGCAGGCCCGGCTGTTCGGCCGCGTGCGCCAGCACCAGCCCCTGCAGCGCGAACTCGATGTCGAGCAGGCCACCGTGGCCCTGCTTGAGGTCGAACTGGCGCTCGTCGGAGCGGTCGCGCTCGGCGCGCCAGCGTTGGCGCATGCTGCCGACCTCGGCCAGCACGGTGGCGCGCTCGCGCGGCACCGCCAGGATCGCGCGGCGGACCCTGGCCAGCTCGGCGTTCAGCGCCCCATCGCCGGCCACCGGACGCGCGCGCAGCAGCGCCTGGTGTTCCCAGGTCCACGCGCGACTCTGTTGGTAGGCCACGAAGGCGTCCAGGCTGCCGACCAGCAGGCCCTTGGAGCCGTCCGGGCGCAGGCGGGTATCGACTTCGTACAGGCGACCGCCGCGGGTCAGCACGGTGAGCCAGTTCATCACCCGCTGGGCCAGGCGCTGGTACCAGCGTGAGCCCTCGATCGGCCGCGCGCCGTCGCTCAATGCCTGCGCGCGGCGACCGTCGTAGACGAACACCAGGTCGAGGTCGGAAGCAAAGCCGAGCTCCTCGCCGCCGAGACTGCCGTAGCCCAGCACGGAGAAGCCGGAACCCGGCTGCATGTCGGCTCCCGGCAGGCGGCCGTGCTGGGCGACCAGCTCGCGCGCGGCCAGCGCCAGCACCGCGCCCACCACCGACTCGGCCAGCGCGGCCAGCCGGCGCGCGGTGGCTACCGCGTCGGCGCGGCCGTCGTTGAAGGCCAGGCCGAGACGGAACGCGGTGGAGGCCTTGAACTCGTTGATCCGCTCCAGCTCCGCCTCGGCCTCGCGCTCCTCCAGCGTGCCCAGCACGCGGGCGATCTCGGCCGTGATGTCGGCGCGCTTGAGCGGCAACTGGTCGATGCGCGGGTCGAGCACGTCGTCCAGCAGCAGCGGCTGCGCGATGACGCGCTCGGCGAGGAAGGCGCTGTCGGCGAACAGCCGCACCAGCCGCCGCCGCGCCGCCGGCTGCTCCTCCAGCAGCGCGAGGTAGGACGAGCGCCGCGCCACCGCCTGCATCAGCCGGCACAGCCGCAGCAGGCTGGCCACCGGCGCGCGGGTGGCGCGCGCGGCGTCGAACAGCTGCGGCATCAGGTGGTCGAGCCGTTCGCGCGAGCGCGGCGACATCGCGCGCACCGCCGCGGCCTGCGGCAATTTCAGCAGCGCATCCGCCAGTTCGTCGCCGGGCGCGAAACCGGAAGCCTCCAGCGTGGCGGCATCCAGCGATTCGTCGCAGGCGCGCTGCCACAGCAGCTTGTCGGCCGCCGGCACGCGGGCGGCGCGGCCACCCTGCGGCATCAGCACGGCGGCGAATTCCTCGCTGACATTGGCGCGCTGCCTGGCCAGCGCGGCGTGCAGGCTGTCCCAGTCGGGGTAGTCGAGGCCGCGCGCGATGCGCTCGCGGCTGAGCGCGTCGGCGGGGACGTCGTGGGTCTGCGTGTCGCGCAGCATCTGTACGCGGTTCTCGACCCGGCGCAGCAGCACGTACGCCTCGCGCAGCATGCGCGCGCGCGCCGCGCCGATGTGGCCGCGCGCCTCGCACGCGGTCAGCGCGCCGAGCAGGCCGCGCACGCGCAGGCTGGGTTCGCGGCCGCCGCGGATCAGCTGGGTCAGCTGCACGATGAACTCGATCTCGCGGATGCCGCCGGCGCCGAGCTTGAGGTTGTCGGCGAGGTCCTTGCGCGCCACCTCCGCGTCGATCAGCGCCTTCATCTCGCGCAGCCCCGCGAATGCGGTGTAGTCGAGGTACCTGCGGTACACGAACGGACGCAGCAGTTCCTGCAGCTGCTTGCCGGCGGCGAGGTCGCCGGCCACCGGGCGCGCCTTGATCCAGGCGTAACGCTCCCAGTCGCGGCCCTCGCTCTGGTAGTACTGCTCCATCGCGGCGAACGACAGCGCCAGCCGCCCGGCGTTGCCGAACGGGCGCAGGCGCAGGTCGACCCGCGCGCAGATGCCGTCCATGGTGGGCTCGTTCAGCAGGCGCACCAGCTGGCGGCCGAGCCGCACGAAGTACTCGCTGTTGTCCAGCGGACGCGCACCGTCGCTGTGGCCGCCCTGCGGGTAGGCAAATACCAGGTCGATGTCGGAGGAGAAGTTCAGCTCGCTGCCGCCGAGCTTGCCGAAACCGATCACCAGCAACCGCTGCCGCACACCGTCGTGGTCGCGGCTGTGGCCGTAGCGCGCGGCCAGCGCGTGCTCGGACCAGCCCAGCGCCCGTTCGAGCAGCGCTTCGTACAGCACGCTGGTGGCGGACAGCGTTTCCGGCAGCTCGTCCAGCGCGTTGACGTCGCGGAACACCAGCCGCAGCGCCTCGGCATGGCGGAAGCGGCGCAGCGCGGTCATGCAGGCGGCTTCGTCCGCCGGCAGCTTCAACGCGTCGAGGCGCGCGCCGGCGTCGCTGCCCGAGCGCAGCCGCTCCAGCCCGGCCGGCGCCAGCAGCTGCGGCTGGCGGCACCACACCTCGAAGGCAAAGTCGCTGGCCAGCAAGGTGCGACGGATGCGCTCGGCCACGCCGGCGTCGTCGTGCAGCGGTACGCCGGCGGCACGGCAACGAGCGGCCAGCTCGGCATAGCGGTCGTCGATCAGCGCCTGCAGCGCGGCGGATTCCGGATGGGTCATCCGGCCATTGTGCCGCATGGGGGGTGGTTGCCGAAGCCGGCCGGCCACCCGTGAGACCAGCTTGAACAAGCCGCATGCAAGCCCGAAACTCGCCGGCCACGCCTATCCGCGGTTCATCTCGATGTCATTACATTGACAAGTCCAAACCATGACAGTAGCCACGGAACTGCCATGCCCCTGAATTCCGCCAATCCGTCCGCACGCTGGCGCGTCATCGTCCTCCGCGCCGCGCTACTGCTGCTGCTGGTGCTGGCCTTCGTGCTGCTGACCGGGCTGCTGGACGGTGGCGTCGGGGTAGCCCCGTTGCGCCTGTTCGACCAGGCCCGGGTCCCGCTGGCCAACGCCTGGCCGGGTCTGCTGCTGGCCGGCATACTGCTGGCGATCAGCCGGCGCGCGCTGCTGTCGTTCGCGCTGGCGTTCCTGCTGCAGGGGCTGCTGTACGCGGTGAACGTGCTGAAGGTGGCGAACCTCGGCACGCCGCTGCTGCCGGACGATTTCCGCATCGTCGGCCAGCTGCACAAGGGCGGCATGCACATCCTCTCCGGCTACCTGCCGCACAGCCCGTGGCCGTACCTGGGCCTGCTCACCGCGGTGGCCTTGGTTGTCGCGGCGTGGCGGCTTGAACCGCCGCTGTTCCCGCGCCGCACCCGCGGCGCGCGGCTGCTCGGCGGCGGCGTGCTGGCGCTGGCACTGGCCAGCATTCTGCTCGGCCTGCCCGCCTGGGCCAAGGTCTACAACGGCAGGACGCTGTGGCTCGAACCGTGGTCGGCGATCTCCACCACCGCCCATTCCGGCCTGGTCAGCACGCTGATGCTGTTCCATCTCGAATACAACAAGGGCGAGCGCAAGCCCGACCGCGCCGCGGCGGCCAGGCTGATCGAGCAATCCACGCCGGCCCTGCTGCAGTCGATGCAGGCGTCGGCGGCCGGCAGCGAACTGCCCGACATCGTGGTGGTGCAGAGCGAGTCGTTCTTCGACCCGAGCATCATACGCGGCTACGAACGCAGCAACTTCACGCCAAACCTGCGCCGGCTCGCCGCGCGCGGCACCAGCGGCAAGCTGCACGTGCCTACCTTCGGCGGCGGCACCATCCGCACCGAGTTCGAGGTGCTCACCGGCTTGTCGCTGCGCTACTTCGACAACCTGCAGTTCCCCTACCTGCAGATGAGCCACAAGGCACTGCCAGGGCTGGTGCGCACGCTGAACCGGCATGGCTACCGCACGACCGCGCTGCACGGCAACGATCCGGCGTTCTGGAACCGCACCACTGCCTTCAAGGCGATCGGCTTCGACCGCTTCGTGTCGCAGTCCTCGTTCCCGCCCACCGCGACGAACGACGGCCAGTACATGGCCGACAGCGCGATGACCGACGAGATCATGGTCCAGCTGAAGGACGACGGCCCGCCGCAGTTCATTTTCGCCATCAGCATCGAGGCACACGGCCCGTACGACGTCGAGCCCGCCCAGGTTGCCGAGCGCGACGCGATTCCGGTGCCCGAGGGCATCTCGGGTCAGGACAAGCTGGAACTGCAAACCTACCTCTACCACCTGAAGCACGCCGACGCCGAACTCGGCCGGCTGGCAAAACTGCTGGCCGGGCGTCAGCGGCCCAGCGTGCTGCTGTTCTACGGCGACCACCTGCCTGCGCTCAGCAACAGTTACCAGACCACCGGCTTCGTCGACGGCGGCGACATGCTGGGCCAGGCCGGGGTGTGGCTGTTGGTCGATCCGAAGCGCCCGGGCAAGCGCAGCAGCGTCGAAACCGCTTCGTGGCTGCTGCCCGGCAAGCTGCTGGCCCACGTCGGCATCCACGACGACCCGTACTTCGCGCTGACCGAACTGGTCGGCCCGCAGCTGGCCGCGCTCACCGAAGCCCCCGGCGCGCCGCCGCTGCCTGCGGGCGACGCGCAGCAGCAACTCGACCAGGCCATGGCCAGTATCGACCAGCTGCGCATGAAGGACAAACTGGACAACCTGCTGCCGCAGCCGGCGGCGACGGCGACCGGCGTGCTTGCCCATCGCGACGCCGCGCAGAGGCCGTCGTCCGCCACCATCCAGTGACGCGAGGGATTCGGCGCCGGCGTCGGGATCGCCGTTCAGCGAACTGTCCGGCGGCTGAAGGCGGCGACCCCACGTTCAGACGACAGTTCGCCAGCGACGCCTAGGTTCGACCTGCCCGCAGAGCGGCGCGCAGGGGCGTGCTCGGCGGCCTTTCCCCTATCGTGGAGGCTCATCCCATGCGCAAGACCATGCTTTCCGTGCTCGTCATCGGTGCCAGCGTATTCACCGCATCCGCTTTCGCCCAAGCCCACCTGGGCGGCGGCACCCGGGCCGATGCCGGTATCCGTGCCGGCGTCGCCGCACCCGGCGCCATCCACGCCGCCGATCAGGCCACCACCCAGACGGAACGGACCCTGCATCGCAGCAGTTCCCACGTAAAACAGCATGCCCGCAAGACCGTCGACAAGACCCGCTCGGACATCGACGACCACGCCGGCACCGACGCGGATGCCAACGACACGATCGAAGCGGGCGCCGGCGACGCGCATGCCGACGCCAACGCCGACGCGGGCGAAGGCCTCGATACCGCCGCCAATGCCGGCAAGGCTGGCGAGATGGGCCGGGGCGTGGGCGGCGAGGTGCGCGACGACGCACATGCGGCGATCCAGTCCACCGACCGCGCGGCCGGCTCGATCGGTGACGCCGTGCGGGGCGTCAACGCCAGCGGCAACGCCCACGTCAGCGGCAATGCCCACGCCCACGGGCACTGAGCCTTCGGCGAATGCGGCAACGCCAAGCCTCGGGAGGCAACTCCCGGGGCTTTTACTTTGCTGCCGACACTGGACGCGAAGGCTTTCCGCCCCTCCGCGAGACCTGTCTGCGATGCGCAGGCGTACCAATCAATCGTCGGGGCGGCGGTTGTGCCAATGGTCGATACCCGTAGCAAAGTACGCGGCATCCAAGCTCATCGCCAGGGAAGCTGCCATACCCGGCGCGGCAACGGTCTCGTCGAATGCATTTCCAAGCACCGGCTCGAAGCTCACGCCCTGCCGCCTGAGCCGGCGCGGGAACCCGCCACATTTCATCGACTCGTCCCTGTCCGTTCGCCGGCAGCACGACAACATTTTTGATGCATGCAACAACATGCCACTACGGCGAGGCCGCAACGCGGCCAAAGAAAAACCCCGCCGTAGCGGGGTTTTTCGTGTTGCCTTGGATTTCCGGTGCGTTGAGCGGCAGCCCTGCCGCTCGAACGCGCCGAGTTGATCCGTCGCCGCGCAACGGCGGGGGATACTCAGAAATCCATGCCGCCCATGCCGCCCATGCCGCCGCCCATGCCGCCGGCGCCGTGGTTGTGCTCTTCCTTCTTCGGCAGTTCGGCGACGATCGCCTCGGTGGTGATCGCTAGGCCGGCGACCGACGCGGCGTGCTGCAGCGCCGTGCGGGTCACCTTGGTCGGGTCCAGGATGCCCATCTCGACCATATCGCCGAACTCGCCGCTGGCGGCGTTGTAGCCGTAGTTGCCCTTGCCTTCCTTCACCTTGTTCAGCACCACGCTCGGCTCTTCGCCGGCGTTGGCGACGATCGCGCGCAGCGGCGCTTCCAGCGCGCGGCGGGTGATCGCGATGCCCAGGTTCTGGTCGGTGTTGTCGCCCTTGAGGCCTTCGACTGCCTTCAGCGCACGGATCAGCGCAACGCCGCCGCCGGGCACCACACCCTCTTCCACGGCTGCACGAGTCGCATGCAGGGCGTCTTCGACGCGGGCCTTCTTTTCCTTCATCTCGACTTCCGTCGCCGCGCCGACCTTGATCACGGCCACGCCGCCGGCCAGCTTGGCCACGCGCTCCTGCAGCTTTTCGCGGTCGTAGTCGGAGGAGGTCTCCTCGATCTGCGCCTTGATCTGCTTGATGCGCGACTGGATCTTCTCCGCCTCGCCGGCACCATCGATGATGGTGGTGTTTTCCTTGGTGATCACGATGCGCTTGGCGCGGCCCAGATCGCCGATGGTGGTCTTCTCCAGCGACAGGCCCACTTCTTCGGACACGACCTGGCCGTTGGTGAGGATGGCGATATCCTCCAGGATCGCCTTGCGACGGTCACCGAAGCCCGGCGCCTTGACGGCGGCGACCTTGACGATGCCGCGGATGGTGTTGACCACCAGCGTGGCCAGTGCCTCGCCCTCGACTTCCTCGGCCACGATCAGCAGCGGCTTGCCGGCCTTGGCGACGGCTTCCAGCACGGGCAGCAGCTCGCGCACGTTGGAGATCTTCTTGTCGTGAATCAGGATGTACGGGTCGTCCAGCTCGACCTGCTGGCTCTGCTGGTTGTTGATGAAGTACGGCGACAGGTAGCCGCGGTCGAACTGCATGCCCTCGACCACGTCCAGCTCGTTGTCCAGGCCCGAGCCCTCCTCGACGGTGATCACGCCTTCCTTGCCGACCTTCTTCATCGCGGTGGCGATGATGTCGCCGATGTTGGTGTCGGAGTTGGCCGAGATGGTGCCGACCTGGGCGATTTCCTTGTCGTTCGCGGTCGGGTTGGAGAGCTTCTTCAGCTCGCCGACGGCGGCCGCGACGGCCTTGTCGATGCCGCGCTTCAGGTCCATCGGGTTCATGCCCGCGGCGACGGCCTTGAGGCCTTCCTGGATGAACGCCTGCGCCAGCACGGTGGCGGTGGTGGTGCCGTCACCGGCGACGTCGGAGGTCTTGGAGGCGGCTTCCTTGACGATCTGCGCGCCGAGGTTCTCGTACTTGTCGGCCAGCTCGATCTCCTTGGCGACGGACACGCCGTCCTTGGTGATCGTGGGTGCGCCGAAGCTCTTCTCGAGCACGACGTTGCGGCCCTTCGGGCCGAGCGTGACCTTGACGGCATTGGCGAGCGTGTTCACGCCCTTGAGCATGCGCGAGCGGGCGTCTTCGCCGAAACGGACTTCTTTGGCTGCCATAACTTGACTCCGGGATTTGGGATTCGGGATTTGGGATTCGGAAAAGCGGATGTGGCGAGAACGGGACGGGACGGCGATGATCGGGACGAAGCGCGATGCGCCTGCGAATCCCGAATCCCCAATCCCGGCTCTTAGCCCTCGATCACCGCCACGATGTCGTCTTCCTTCAGGAAGACCAGCTCTTCGCCGTCGATCTTGATTTCCTGGCCGGCGTACTTGCCGAACAGCACCACGTCGCCGGTCTTCAGCGACATCGGGCGCACCTTGCCGTCGCTCAGGATCAGGCCGGTGCCGGCGGCGACGACCTTGCCGCGGGTCGGCTTCTCGGTGGCGCTGTCGGGGATGACGATGCCACCGGCGGAAACGCGCTCTTCTTCGAGACGCTTGACGATGACGCGATCGTGCAGGGGACGCAGTGTGCTCATGGAGGACTCCAGCTGACTTGGATGGTGGACGGACAAGGCTTTCAAGACCCGGGCCGGCGGTCTTGCTAGCACTCGAAGTGAACGAGTGCCAATTTTACGGGTATGCGACCCCGCTGCAAGAGCTTGGCGAACCGGGGATGCAGCAGCTAATTGGGCGGACCGGGCTCCGTTTCAAGGGCTGGCCGCCAAATCGCCCATGGCCACGCACGGCCGGCGCGACCCGGGTACGCTTCAGGCATGACCGACCCCGCCACCGTCCTGCTCTGCTATTGCAGCTGTCCCGACGCCGCCAGCGCCCAGGCGATCGCCGAAGCCCTGGTCGGCGAGCGGCTGGCCGCCTGCGTCAACCGCCTGCCCGGCGTCCACTCCACCTACCGCTGGCAGGGCGCGGTGAGCCAGGACCGCGAGGAACTGCTGCTGATCAAGACCACTGCCGTCCGCTTCGACGCGCTGAAAAGCCGCCTGCTCCAACTGCACCCGTACGAGCTGCCCGAGCTGGTCGCGGTACCGGTGGAGCGCGGCCACGCGGCCTACCTGGACTGGGTGCGCGAGGCGACCGGCGAGGCAGCGCAAGACTGCTGACAATCCTTGTCAGCGGCAGGGCGTTAAATTGCATCTTCGCCACCCCGCTGCCGCCTCCCCAAGATGAAGAAGATCGACTACGCCGTGCTGCTGTCGCTGGGCGCCCTGTGGGGCGGCTCGTTCCTGTTCATGCGCATGGGTGCCGGCGCCTTCGGCGCGCTGCCGCTGGCCGGGCTGCGCGCGATCGGCGCCGCGCTGTGCTTCCTGCCGCTGCTGGTCTCGCGTGCGCGGTTGGCCGAATGGCGGGCGCACTGGTGGCCGATCGCGGTGGTCGGGCTGACCAACTCGGCGCTGCCGTTTGTGCTGTTCACCTTCGCCACGCGCAGCCTGCCGGCGGGCATGGCCTCGATCATCGACGGCATGACGCCGATGTTCGCCGCGCTGATCGGCTGGCTGTGGCTGGGCCAGCGACTGGATGTATGGCGCGGCGCCGGGCTGGCGATCGGCTTTGCCGGCGTGGTCTGGCTGGCTGAGGGCAGCCTCGCGCTGGGGCCGGGCGCGGACGTGGCGCTGCTGGCCTGCGTCGCCGCCACCGTGCTGTACGGCTTTGCGGTGCATTACACCCACCTGCGTCTGGGCCGGGTGACGCCGCTGGTGGTGACGGTCGGCAGCCACATGGTGGCCGCGCTGCTGCTGTTGCCGACCACGCTGCTGGCGTGGCCGGCGCAGCCACCGCCGCTGCAGGCCTGGCTGGCCGCCGCGGGGCTGGCCGTGCTGTGCACGGCGCTGGCCTACGTGCTGTTCTTCTGGGTGCTGGCGCGGGTCGGCGCGACGCGGATCATGGTGATCCCGTACCTGATCCCGGCGTTCGGCGTGCTGTGGGGTGCGCTGCTGCTGGGCGAGCCGGTGAGCGCGCGCCTGCTCGGCGGCTGCGCGGTGATCCTGCTCGGCACCGCGCTCACCACCGGGCTGGTGCGCACACGGCGCGCCGCGCCAGCGCTGGCCCCCGAGGAGGCATAAGGCCGTAAGGAACGGAAGCGCGATCGGCATGGTCCATAATGGCTGTCCTGCCGTTGTGCCACTGGAATCGCGATGCGCCTGATCTCCGGCCGCCTGGCCGCCCGCCTGCCCGCACTGGCCCTGCTGCTGCTCGGCCTGCTGTGCACCGCGCCCGCGCCGGCGCAGGACACGGAAAGCCTGCTGCCGGTGACCGAGGCCTACAAGCTCAGCGCCGACACCAGCACCCCGGGCGTGCTGAAGCTGCACTGGACCATCGCACCGGACTACTACCTCTACCGCGGCCGCATGAAGTTCAAGGGCGGCGACGGCGTCACGCTCGGCGAGGCGCAGCTGCCGGACGGCAGGAAGGACCACGACGAGTATCTCGGCGACGTGGAAACCTACCGCCACGGCGTCGACGCCAGCATCCCGTACACGGTCGCCGCCGGCACCACGCGACTCACCCTGAGCGTGCAATACCAGGGCTGCCACGAGGTCGACCCGAAGATCTGCTATCCGCCGCATACCGAGAAGCTGGACCTGCCGCTGCCGGCCAACGCCGGCGTGGCGGCGACGCCGGCGGCCGGCAACGCATTGGGTGCGGCACTGAGCCGGCTGGGCAGCAGCACCAGTACGACCGCGGTGGGCGCACCGCTGCCGGCCGAGCAGGCGTTCCACTTCGAGGCGCTGGCGCAGGGTCCCAAACACCTGTTGCTGCGCTGGACGATGCCGAAGGGCTACTACCTGTACCGCGACCAGACCGCGCTGAAGCTCGCCGACGCCGCCGGTCTCACGCTGACGCCCGCGTGGCCGCCCGGCGTCGCGCATCGCGATGAACATTACGGCGAGGTCATCGTCTACTTCGACCAGGTCGAACTGCCGGTGACGGTGGAGGGCGACCTGGCCGGCCGCACGCATCTCGCGCTGCAGGCGAGTTTCCAAGGCTGCCAGGACGGCGGCCTGTGCTATCCGCTGATGACGCGCACGGTGGACATCGAGCTGAACAGCGGTGCGGCAACGGCCGGCACACCGGCGCCGGAGCTGCCACCGGCCGATCTTGTCGGCGGCCCATTGCAGGTCAGCCTGCTCGCCGCCCTGCTGTTGGCGCTGGGCGGCGGCCTGGTGCTGAACCTGATGCCGTGTGTGCTGCCGGTGCTGTCGATCAAGGCGGTCAGCGTGCTGGAAAGCGGCGAGAACCGCGCCACCGCACGCCGCCATGCGCTGTTCTACACCGCCGGCGTGCTGTGCAGCTTTGCCGCGCTTGGGCTGGGCATCCTCGCCCTGCGCGCCGCGGGTCATGCGCTGGGCTGGGGCTCGCAGCTGCAGCAGCCGCTGCTGGTGGGCGTGCTGGCCTGCGTGATGCTGGCGGTAGGCCTGTCGATGTCCGGCGTGGTGCAGTTCGGCGCCTCGCTGGGCAACACCGGCGCGTCGCTGGCATCGCGTTCCGGGCCGGCCGGTGACTTCTTCACTGGCGTGCTGGCGGTGGTGGTGGCCAGCCCGTGCACCGCGCCGTTCATGGGCAGCGCGCTGGCCTATGCGTTCGCCGCGCCGATGCTGTCGGCGCTGCTGGTGTTCATTGTGCTGGGCGTGGGGTTGGCGCTGCCGTTCCTGGCGGTCGGCTTCGTGCCCGCGCTGGCGCGCCTGCTGCCGAAGCCGGGGCGCTGGATGGAAACGCTGAAGCAGGTGCTGGCGTTCCCGATGTACCTCACCGCCGCCTGGCTGGTCTGGGTGCTGGCGAACCAGCGCGGCGCCGACGCGGTCGGCCTGGTGCTGGTGGCGATGGTGCTGCTGGCGATGACGCTGTGGTGGTTCGAGCGCAGCCGCTCGCGCGGCGCGGCCAGCAAGGTCGCGGTGGTAATGCTGGCGCTCGCCACCCTGGCGCCGCTGTACCTGCTGGCCCACGTGCCACCGCCGTCGGCGGCCGCCACGGCCGAGCAGGGCGTGGTCGCCTACACCCCGCAGAAACTTACCGAATTGCGCGCCGCCGGCACCCCGGTGTTCGTCGACATCACCGCCGACTGGTGCGTCACCTGCAAGGCGAACGAGCACGCGGTGCTGAACACGCAGGCGTTCCGCAACCTGCTCAGGCGCACCGACACGGTCTACATGAAGGGCGACTGGACCGACGTCAACCCGGCCATCAGCGCCTTCCTGCAGGAATACCACTCGCCCGGTGTGCCGCTGTACGTGGTGTTCCCGAAAAACCGCGGACCGGGCCGACAGCTGCCCACCGTGCTGACCTACTCGATGGTCGAGCAGGCGCTGACCGAAGCGACGCGCTGATGCTGAGCCGCAGCAACTGGCTGATCATCGGCCTGGCGGTGCTGGCCGCCGCGCTGGGCGGCTACGCGCAACGCCACCAGCGGCAAGTCGATTCGCCGCCGCCAAGCCTGCTCGGCCAGCCGCTGCCGCCGCTGGTGCTGCCCGACCTGGATGGCAAGCCGCACCGGCTGGACGATTACCGCGGCCGCCGGGTGCTGCTGAATTTCTGGGCCAGCTGGTGCGCGCCATGCCTGCAGGAGATGCCGGCGTTGGCTGAGGCCCAGGCCAAGTTCGGCGAACAGGGGGCGATCGTGGTTGGAATTGCAATGGATGAGCCTGCGCACGTTCACGCCTTTTTGGCCGCACATGCGGTGGATTACCCCATCCTGATCGGCGATCTTGGCCCGCCCAGCACCTCATTGAAACTCGGCAATACGCGTCAGGTGTTGCCTTATAGCGTGCTGATCGACGCCGATGGGCGCATTTTGGCCACGCATGCCGGCCCGCTCCCGCCCGCGCAGCTGGTGCGGTGGCTGGCGCCGGCGCAGGTCGGGCACTGACATACGCCCACGCACGGAAATCCAACGCTTCTCCGCCAAACATCGCCGATCTGCAGCGAACTGGACAACATCCTAGACTGCGTGCACACTGCGCCCGGTTCCGGATCCCCCGGACGCTGGCCGGAACACCACCGTGGCGAAAATCCTGGTCCTGCACGGACCCAACCTCAACCTACTGGGCGCGCGCGAGCCGCACATCTACGGCCACGAGACCCTGGCCGAGATCAACCAGCAGCTGGCCGAGCGGGCGCGCGCGGCCGGGCACGAGCTGGTCTGGTTCCAGTCCAACGCCGAGCATGAGCTGGTCGGGCGCATCCACCAGGGCCGTGACGACGGCACCGCGATGGTCCTGTGCAACGCCGGCGCGTTCACCCACACCAGCATCGCGCTGCGCGACGCGTTCGCCGCCGTGGCGATTCCGTTCATCGAGCTGCACCTGTCGAACGTGTTCGCCCGCGAGCCGTTTCGCCACCAGTCCTATCTGTCCGACATCGCGCTCGGCCTGATCTGCGGCTTCGGCGCCGACAGCTACCGGCTGGCGCTGGACGTCGCGCTGCAGCGGCTGCAGGCCGGCCGCGTTCCCTGATGCCGCGGCCACGCGGCCACCCCATTCAACTCCCAGCCACCGCGGCGGTGGCCTGACTGACCAAAGGCTGATCCGATGGATTTGCGCAAAATCAAGAAGCTGATCGACTTGCTCGAGGAATCCAACCTCGCCGAGCTGGAAATCAAGGAAGGCGAGGAAGTCGTGCGCCTGTCGCGCGTGCCGAAGAACGCCGCACCGGTCGCCGCCGCGCCAGTGGCCCCGGTCGCCGTGGCCGCCGCACCGGTCGCTGCCGCACCGGCGGTCGCCGTCGAGGCGCCCGCCGTGGATGCGCTGCCGGCAGGCCATGTGGTGAAGGCACCGATGGTCGGCACCTTCTACGCCTCGGCCACCCCGGGCACGCCCGCCTTCGTCAAGGTCGGCCAGCAGGTCAAGGCCGGCGAGACGCTGGGCATCATCGAGGCGATGAAGATGTTCAACCAGATCGAGGCCGACGTGGCCGGCACCGTGCAGGCGATCCTGGTCGAGAACGGCCAGCCGGTGGAATTCGACGAACCCATGTTCGTGATTGGCTGAGCGGCCGGGATTCGGGAATGGGGATTCGGGATTCGGCAAAGCGGCCACACCACCAGCTTGAAGTGTGGCGCGATGCCATGGACCTTGTCGAAGCCATTTATCGAATCAGTGCCGGTTTCCCGGACTCCGAACGTTTTACGCTCACTTCGCAACTGCGGCGTGCCGCGATCAGCATCCCGTCGAACATTGCGGAGGGTGCGGCCCGCCGATCCACACCTGAGTATCTGCGGTTCCTGTCCATGGCTCGCGGCTCCTTGTCCGAACTGGACACGCAACTGCAAATCGCCGAACGACTCGCCTATGTCTCCGGCGCAAATGACGTAACCGAGCTGACCGATCGAGTGTTTGCCAAACTCAACGCGCTTATCCGATCCATCGAAGCCAAGAGAGGTGACTGATGCAAAGCCGGCTCTCGCTCCTACGAATCCCGAATCCCGAATCCCGAATCCCATGCTAGAAAAAGTCGTCATCGCCAACCGCGGCGAAATCGCGCTGCGTGTATTGCGCGCCTGCCACAGCCTTGGCATCAAGACCGTGGCGGTGCATTCCACCGTGGATCGCAATCTGAAGCACGTCGGCCTCGCCGACGAGTCGATCTGCATCGGCCCCGGGCCGTCGGTCGACAGCTACCTCAACATCCCACGGATCATCGCCGCGGCGGAGATCACCGACGCCCAGGCGATCCACCCCGGCTACGGCTTCCTCGCCGAGCGCGCCGACTTCGCTGAGCAGGTGGAGCAGTCCGGCTTCGTCTTCATCGGCCCGACCGCCGAAGTGATCCGCCTGATGGGCGACAAGGTCGAGGCGATCCGCACGATGAAGTCGGCCGGCGTGCCCTGCGTGCCGGGTTCCGGCGGCCCGCTCGGCGAGGACGTCGACGAGAACATGCGAATCGCCCGCGAGATCGGCTACCCGGTGATCATCAAGGCCGCCGGCGGCGGTGGCGGCCGCGGCATGCGCGTGGTGCGCACCGAGGCGCACCTGGGCAACTCCATCGTGATGACCAAGCAGGAAGCCAAGGCGGCATTCGGCAACGACCAGGTGTACATGGAGAAATTCCTGGAGAATCCGCGCCACGTGGAGGTCCAGGTGCTCGCCGACGGCCAGGGCCACGCCATCCACCTGGGCGAGCGCGACTGCTCGATGCAGCGCCGCCACCAGAAGGTGGTGGAGGAAGCGCCGGCGCCGGGCATCACGCCCGAGCAGCGCGCGACGATCGGCAAGGTCTGCGTGGACGCCTGCCTGCGCATCGGCTACCGCGGCGCCGGCACGTTCGAGTTCCTGTTCGAGAACGGCCGCTTTTACTTCATCGAGATGAACACCCGCATCCAGGTCGAGCACCCGGTGACCGAGTTCATCACCGGCGTGGACCTGGTGCGCGAGCAGCTGTTGATCGCCGGCGGCGAGAAGCTGTCGATTCGCCAGGAGGACGTGAAGATCACCGGCCACGCGATCGAGTGCCGCATCAACGCCGAGGATCCGGACACGTTCATGCCCAGCCCAGGCACGGTGAAACGCTTCGAGGCACCCGGCGGCCCCGGCGTGCGCGTGGACACCCACCTGTACGACGGCTACAAGATCCCGCCGAACTACGACTCGATGATCGGCAAGCTGATCGTGCACGGCCCCGACCGCGAGACCGCCATCGCGCGCATGCGCCTGGCGCTGGCCGAGACGGTGATCGAAGGCGTCAAGTGCAATATCCCGCTGCAGCAGCGGATCATGGCCGACGCCGGCTTCCAGCACGGCGGCCAGAACATCCACTACCTCGAGAAGCGGATGGCCGAGCAGAAGGATAAAGGCGCCACCGCCGCCTGACCTCACGTAGGAGCGCACCCGGTGCGCGATGCCTTTCCGTCACGTGACGAAGAGCATCGCGCACCACTGAAGGAAGTCCCTTGTGGACAGGGTGCGCTCCCACCGCTACCGAACATGCCCATGCCTTTCCTCGAACTCTCCCTGATCGTCCGCATCGAACAGCAGCCCCGCGCGGAAGAAGCGCTGGAAGACCTCGGCGCGTTGTCGGTCACGCTACGCGACGCCGATGCCGAGACGCCGGACGAGCAGGCGATCTTCGAGCCGGGCGTGGGCGAGCTGCCGCTGTGGCCCACGATCACGCTCAACGCACTGTTCGACGAACGTGCCGACCGCCGCGGCCTCGCCGCCGCGCTGAGCGAACTGCTGCCCTGGCTCGAACCCGGCCAGCTGGACTTCACCGAGGTCGCCGACCAGGATTGGGAACGCGCCTGGATGGACCAGTTCAAGCCGATGTCGTTCGGCCGGCGGCTGTGGATCTATCCGTGGAACATCGAGCCGCCGATGGATGAGGATCCCTCCGGCACCTCCGCTCGCGTCGTGATACGCCTCGACCCCGGCCTCGCCTTCGGCAGCGGCACCCATCCAACCACCGCGCTGTGCCTGGAATGGCTGGACGGCCTCGACCTCGGCGGCAAGACCATCACCGACTACGGCTGCGGCTCGGGCATCCTGGCCATCGCCGCGCTGAAGCTGGGCGCCGCCAGCGCGACCGGCATCGACAACGACCCGCAGGCACTCACCGCCTCGCGCGACAATGCTGAACGCAACGGTGTGGCCGACCGTCTCGCGCTGTACCTGCCGGAAGATTTCGACACCGAGGCGGCCGACGTCTTCATCGCCAACATCCTGGCCGGCCCGCTCGGCGAACTGGCCCCCAGCTTCGCCGCCGCCGCGAAGCCCGGCGCGCCGTTCGCCATCTCCGGCATCCTTGCCGGCCAGCAGGACGAGCTGCTGCAGCGCTACGCCGAATGGTTCGACGAGCTGCGCGTGGACACCCGCGAGGACTGGGTGCGCATCAGCGGCCGGCGCCGCCGCTGAGCATCTGGCCGAGGTCGCCGGCATGGCCGTCCATAGCGTCGGGCATGCACTGAAGCCGCCGCGACCACCCTGCTAAGCTTGCCGGGTATCGATCCGCAACGGTCCGCATGTATACCCAGTGTCCCGAATGCCTGTCCGTGTTTTCGCTTGACGCGCAGACGCTGGCGCAGGCGCACGGCCACGTCGTGTGCGGGCATTGTGAAGCCGGCTTCGACAGCCTCGCCACGCTCGCCGAGCAGCTGCCGCCGGAGCCGTTTGTCGAGCTGTCGCTGAACCAGCCCGCGCTGGAACCGCCGCAACTGGACCTGGTGGTCTATCGACCGCGTCCCGAACCGCCGGCGGTAGTCGTTGCCAATGCGGCGGTCGCCGCGGCCACGCCGCGGCCGGCGATCGATGATTTTTCGCAACTGGTGTTCGCACCGCGTTTCGCCCGCGAGCCGCGTGTGCCACCGCACGGACGGGCGGCCCGACGCAGCCGGCGGCACCTGTACTCGTCCGGCGAGCGGCACTGGCCGTGGATGGTGGCTTGCCTGTTGCTCACGCTGTTGCTCGCCGCGCAGCTGGCCTGGGCCAAGCGCGACGAGCTGATCCGCCAACCCGTCGTGGGCCACTGGCTGCGCGGCGGTTGCGCCATGCTCGGCTGCGAACTGCCGCTGGTCGCCGCGCCGCGGCAGCTGCACCTGCTGGCCAGCAACGTGCAAGCCCATCCCAGCGTCGCCGGTGCGCTGATGATCAGCGCCAGCGTGCGCAACGATGCCGCCTTCGCCCAGCCCTGGCCGGTGCTGACGATCGCCCTGTCCGACGCACAGGGTCGGCGCATCGCCATGCGTCGGCTGCAGCCGGCGGATTACCTGGATGACGCCACCATCCAGCGCCATGGCCTGGCGCCTGGCGGCAGCGCCGTGCTGCTGCTGGAGGTGGAGGATCCGGGCGACAAGGCGGTGGCATTCGAGATCGGTTTCGAATAATGACGTTCGCGGTACTTAAAATTGTCGGCCCGCGCGGGTAGACTCGACCGCTCGCGCCGACATGTCTGACGACATGCCACAGACGCCGCGACACGCAAGAGCAGCCATAACCATAAGCAGCGACCGATGCAGTCGCCACTTCGCACGCGAGGGAAAATGTCCGTGAATGCTGTAAGACTGCCTGCTGCCGAGGCCGCAAAACAGGCCTCGTTGCAGGGCACGGGTTCGCCTGGCGCCAGCCTCCAAGGGCAGAGCGCGCTGAGCGAATGCGTCACCCGCATGGTGCGCCGCTACCTTGCCGACATCGGCGACACCGAATGCGCCAAGGGCCTGCATGCGCTGGTGCTGCACGAGGTCGAGGTGCCGCTGCTGCGCGAGGTGCTGGCATTCCACGATGGCAACCAGAGCCGCGCCGCCAGCGCGCTCGGCATCAACCGCGCCACCTTGCGCAAGAAGCTGGCTGCACACGGCTTGCTCTGAGAGCCCGGATTCGGGAGACGGGATTCGGGATTTGCAAAAGCCGGCTCCCAAGCGCTTCGCCATCTGCGTACTGCGCACTCATCCCACCCCGATTGTCCAGCTCCCCCTCCGCGCCCGAATCCCGTCTCCCAAATCCCGAATCCCGGAGTAATCCATGTCCGCCCCCCAGCTCGTCCCGGTCCGTCGCGCCCTGCTCAGTGTTTCCGACAAGAGCGGGCTGATCGAGCTGGGCCGGCGGCTGGCCGCGAAGGGCATCGAGCTGCTTTCCACCGGTGGCAGCGCGAAGGCGCTGCGCGAAGCGGGCATCGCGGTCACCGAAGTCAGTGACATCACCGGTTTTCCGGAGATCATGGACGGCCGCGTGAAGACGCTGCACCCGAAGGTGCATGGCGGTCTGCTCGGCCGCCGCGGCACCGACGACCAGGTGATGGCCGAGCTGGGCATCGCGCCGATCGACCTGCTGGTGCTCAATCTCTACCCGTTCGAGAGCACCGTGGCGAAGCCCGATTGCACGCTGGAGCAGGCGATCGAGAACATCGACATCGGCGGCCCGGCGATGCTGCGCTCGGCGGCGAAGAACTGGAACGACGTGGGCGTGCTGACCGCGCCTGAGCAGTACGAGAGCGCGCTGGCCGAGATCGAAAGCCAGGGCGGCCTCACCCGCGCCACCCGCTTCAGGCTCGCGGTGGCGGCGTTCAACAACGTGTCCAGCTACGACGGCGCGATCAGCGACTACCTGTCCGGGCTGGAGCTCAACGACACGCAGGACGCGATCGCCGGCCATGCCGCCTTCCCGGGTCAGGTCAACGGCCGCTTCGTGAAGCTGATGGACCTGCGCTACGGCGAGAACCCGCACCAGCAGGCTGCGTTCTACCGCGACCTGTATCCGGCGCCGGGCACGCTGGCCACCTTCCGTCAGCTGCAGGGCAAGGAGCTGTCGTTCAACAACATCGCCGACGCCGACGCCGCGTGGGAATGCGTGCGCAGCTTCGTCAAGCCGGCCTGCGTGATCGTCAAGCACGCCAACCCGTGCGGCGTGGCGGTGAGCCTGGACGGCATCGGCAAGGCGTATGACCTGGCCTTCCAGACCGACCCCACCTCCGCCTTCGGCGGCATCATCGCGTTCAACCGCGAAGTCGACGGCGCCACCGCGAAGGCCATCGTCGAGCGCCAGTTCGTCGAGGTGGTGCTGGCGCCGGCCTATGCGGATGACGCGCTGAAGGCCTTCCACAAGAAGGGCAACGTGCGCGTGCTGGTGATCCCGACGCCTGCTGGCGGCGACTTGCGTGCCGCACACCCCGGCATGAATTCCAAGCGGGTCGGTTCCGGTCTGCTGATCCAGAGTGCCGACACCGGCATGATCAGCGCGGCGGACCTGAAGGTGGTGACCCGCAAGGCGCCCACCGAAGCGCAGATCCACGACCTCATCTTCGCCTGGAAGGTGGCCAAGTTCGTCAAGTCCAACGCCATCGTCTATGCGAAGGAGCGCCAGACCATCGGCATCGGCGCCGGCCAGATGAGCCGCGTCTACAGCGCGAAGATCGCCGGCATCAAGGCCGCCGACGAAAAGCTCGAAGTGCGCGGCTCGGTGATGGCGAGCGATGCGTTCTTCCCGTTCCGCGATGGCATCGACGCCGCCGCCGCCGCGGGCATCAGCGCGGTGATCCAGCCCGGCGGCTCGATGCGCGACGCCGAGGTGATCGCCGCCGCCGACGAGCACGGCATGGCGATGGTGTTCACCGGCATGCGCCACTTCCGCCACTGAGGTCGAGGGCCCCATGTAGGCGCACCCTGTGCGCGATGCTTTTGCGTCACGTGACGAAAAGCATCGCGCACAGGGCGCGCTCCTACACGTCCCGTAGAAGTCGCGCGTGCCAGCATCGGATCCAGTCCGGGGACATGGCCATGCGTTACGAACTGTATTACTGGACCGGCATCCAGGGCCGCGGCGAGTTCGTGCGGCTGGCGCTGGAAGACGCCGGCGCCAGCTACGTCGACGTGGCCCGCGAGCAGGGCGACGACGCCATCGTGCGCTACCTCGACGGCGTGCACGAGGGTGCGCTGCCGTTCGCGCCGCCGTTCCTCAAGGCTGGCCGCCTGCTGATCGCGCAAACCGCGAACATCCTGCAATACCTCGGCCCGCCGCTCGGCTTGGTGCCGGAAAGCGAGGGTCGGCGGCTGTACGCCCACCAGCTGCAGCTGACCATCGCCGACCTGGTCGCCGAGGTGCACGACTCGCACCACCCGATCGCCAGCAGCTTGTACTACGAGGACCAGCGCGTGGAGGCGCTCCGCCGCGCGGCCGACCTGCGCGCAACGCGGCTGCCGAAATACCTCGATTACTTCGAGCAGGTGCTGGAACGCGGCGGCGGCCAGCATGCCCTGCACGGACACTCCTACGTCGACCTTTCGTTGTTCCAGCTGATCAGCGGGCTGGAGTATGCGTACCCGCGCACCATGCAGCAGCTCGGGCACCGGCTGCCGTTGTTGCTAGCGCTGAAGCAGCGGGTGGCCGAGCGGTCGCGCGTCGCGGCCTATCTGGCCTCACCGCGGCGGCTGCCGTTCAACGAGAACGGCATCTTTCGCCACTATCCGGAACTGGACGAGCCGGCGTAGACCCGCGGTGCACCTCTCAGTGGCCGCTGTCGGCCGGCGGCGCCTCGCTGGCATTCTCGGCTGGCGGCCGGCTCTTGCCCCACTCCAGCACCTTGTACATCACCGGCCCCACCGGCTTCATGCCGTGCTCGTCGACCAGCCGGCCCTGCGGATCAACCATGTAGGTCTGCTGGATGCCGTTCTTCGGGGTGACCACCACCATGTAGACGCGGCCGTTGCGGCTGTATTCCTGGATGCTGTTGTCGCCTTCCTGGCGGATCCGCACTTCCGGCGGCGCCTGCTCGCGGCCGCTCTGCGCGCTGCCTTCGTCGCGCATTGCGGGCAGCGCCTGCGGCTTCAGATCCAGCGACTGGCCGGACGCGGACGGCGCGACGTGGGTCGAGCGATGCCTGACCGCCGGCTTGGCCGGGGGTTCCACCGCCTTCACGCCCGGGTCGTTGATCCCCGGGGGTGGCGGCACGCTCGCCGATGGGGCCGACTGCGCCAGTACGCTCGACGTGAACAGGACGCTGGCGGCAACCAGCAAGGCAGCGGTTTTCATGACGGCAACCTCGTTTGGGGACAGCAGCATAACAGTCCGTCGGCGGCCGCTCGTGAAGCGCGACGTTTCGCCGTGCATGCGAGAATGGGCGGGGTATGCTGACTCACGCGAAGCACACCATGCCCAAACTCATCCTGATCGACGGCTCGTCCTACCTGTACCGCGCGTTCCACGCGCTGCCGCCGCTCTCCAATGCGCGCGGCGAGCCCACCGGCGCGCTGTTCGGCGTGGTCAACATGCTGCGTGCCACCTTGAAGGCGAACCCCGACTACCTGGCCTTCGTCAGCGATGCGCCCGGCCCCACCTTCCGCGACGCGCTGTACGACCGCTACAAGGCGAACCGCCCGCCGATGCCGGAGGAGCTGCGCTCCCAGGTCGAGCCGATGCTGGCGACCGTGGGCGCGCTGGGCTTCCCGATCCTGCGCGTGGACGGCGTGGAGGGCGATGACGTGATCGGCACGCTGGCGCTGCAGGCGCAGGCGCTCGGCATCGAGGTGGAGGTTTCCACCAGCGACAAGGACATGGCGCAGCTGGTCGGCCCGCGCGTCACCCTGGTCAACACCATGACCGGCACCACGACGGATCGCGCCGGCGTGCTGGCCAAGTTCGGCGTGCAGCCGGAGCAGATCATCGACTTCCTCGCCCTCACCGGCGACGCCATCGACAACATCCCCGGCGTGCCCAAGTGCGGCCCGAAGACCGCCGCCAAGTGGCTGGCCGAATACGCCACGCTGGACGGCGTGATCGCCAATGCCGACCGCATCGGCGGCAAGATCGGCGAGAGCCTGCGCGCCACGCTGCCGCAGCTGCCGCTGTCGCGCCAGCTGGCGACGATCAAGACCGACGTGGCGCTGGAGTTCGGCCCCACCGACCTGACCCGGCGCGAGGCCGACACCACGCTGCTGCGCGAGCTGTACACGCGCTACGAATTCAAGGCGGCGCTGAAGGAGCTGGATGCCGACACGGACGCTTCTCTCCCCTCTCCCCTTGGGAGAGGGGCCGGGGGTGAGGGTGCGACCGGAGCGCACGGCTCGACCGAACCCTCATCCCAACCCCTCTCCCGAGGGGAGAGGGGCTTCGAATTCTCGGCGAAAGGCGACTACGAACTCGTCACCACCCAGGCACAGCTCGACGCTTGGCTGGAAAAACTCCGCAACGCCGAACTGATCGCGTTCGACACCGAAACCACCAGCATCGACGCGATGCGCGCGGACATCGTCGGCCTCAGCCTCGCGGTGGAGCCGGGCAAGGCCTGCTACATCCCGCTCGACCACGACTATCCCGGCGTGCCGAAGCAGCTCGATCGCGACAGCGTGCTCGCCGCCTTGAAGCCCATCTTCGAGGATCCGGCGCGGCCCAAACTGGGCCAGCACGCGAAGTACGACATCAACATCCTGTCGCACTACGGCATCGCCGTGCAGGGGCTCAAGCACGACTCGATGCTGGAGTCCTACGTGTGGAACACCACCGCCACGCGCCACGACATGGACTCGCTGGCGAAGAAGTACCTCGGCTACGACACGGTGAAGTACGAGCAGGTCGCCGGCAAGGGCGCCAGGCAGATTTCCTTTTCGCAGGTGGACCTGGACACCGCCTGCCGCTACGCCGCCGAGGACGCCGACGTCACCCTGCGCCTGCACCATGCGCTGTGGCCGAAGCTGGAGAGCGTGCCGTCGCTGCGCCGCGTGTACGAGGAGATCGAGATCCCGCTGGTGCCGGTGCTGGCCGAGATGGAGCGCCGCGGCGTGCTGATCGACGGCGACGAGCTGCGCCGGCAGAGCCAGCAGCTGGGCAAGCGCATGCTGGAACTGCAGCAGCAGTCGTACGCGCTGGCCGGGCGCGAGTTCAACCTCGATTCGCCGAAGCAGCTGCAGGCCGTGCTGTTCGACGAACTGCACCTCGAAGCGAAACTGAAGACGCCGACCGGCCAGCCGTCCACCAACGAAGAGGCGCTTGAGGCGATCGCCGACACCCACGAACTGCCGCGGCTGATCCTTGACTATCGCGGTCTGGCCAAGCTGCGCAGCACGTACACGGACAAGCTGTCCAGCATCGTCAACCCGCGCACCGGGCGCGTGCACACCAGCTACCACCAGGGCTCGGTGGCGACCGGGCGGATTTCCTCGTCCGATCCGAACCTGCAGAACATCCCGGTACGCACCGAGGAAGGCCGACGCATCCGCCAGGCCTTCATCGCGCCGCCGGGCTGGCGGGTGATGGCGGCGGACTACTCGCAGATCGAGCTGCGCATCATGGCGCACCTGTCCGGCGACGAGGGCCTGCTCAAGGCGTTCCGCGAGGGCGGCGACGTGCACCGCGCCACCGCCGCCGAGGTGTTCGGGCTGAAGCCCGAGGAGGTCAGCGCCAACCAGCGCCGCGCCGCCAAGGCGATCAACTTCGGCTTGATGTACGGCATGAGCGCGTTCGGCCTGGCGCGCCAGCTCGGCGTGGACCGTGGCGAAGCCAGCGACTACATGGCGCGTTATTTTTCCCGCTACCCCGGCGTGCGCGCGTTCATGGACGCCACCCGCGAACAGGCCCATCGCGACGGCTACGTGGAGACGATCTTCGGCCGCCGCCTGTACCTGGAGAACCTCACCTCGCGCAACGCCGGCCTGCGCCAGGGCGCCGAGCGCGCCGCGGTGAACGCGCCGATGCAGGGCAGCGCGGCGGACATCATCAAACGCGCGATGATCGGCGTGGCGGCGTGGCTGGCCGATCGCGACGACGCCCACATGCTGATGCAGGTGCACGACGAGCTGGTGTTCGAGGTACAGGCGGAGGCCGTCGACGCCGTCCGCGCCGCGGTGAACGAACGGATGTCCGGCGCGGCGCAACTGGCGGTGCCGCTACTGGTCGACGTCGGCGTGGGTGCGAACTGGGACGAAGCGCATTGACGCCGCCGATCGCGGTTTCACATGCGCAACAAGGACTTGACGGTTAACGTTTCATGAGGATGAACCGCCTTTAAATTTCTTCGGAAACCCTGCAACTTTTTCGGCAAACCGCGCACTAACTCCACGGATGCACGCAACGGCATCCACGGCGAGCCCACCTCCCTGGGCAGCCACAGACGCAAACCTCTCCCCTAGGTCTTTGCGCCTGCCTCGCCCCGGAGGCTCCCCCTAGCCTCCGGGGCTTTTTTTGCGCGGTATTTGTGCGTTCGTCCATGAACGCCAAGTTCAAGAAGCGGCCATCCATGACCGCACTCTGCGATGTGCGCTCATCCCTGAGTGCAGAACAAGATCAAAAGGCGGCCATCCAGGCCTCACTCTTCGGAATGAGCCGTTCCATCCCAGCGTTTTGTCCAGGCCCTGTGCACTTCATCTGTGCGAGCCGCCCCGGCATACTCGAAGCTCGTTCCCCCGCCGGAAGAACCCATGCGCTTCGCACTGATCGTCGTCGGTCTGGTCCTGCTGGTCGCGGGCTTGTGGGTGGTGTTCGGCCACGCCAGCTACCAGACCACCGACACGCTGCTGCAGATCGGCTCGGCGAAGGTCACCGCCACCCACGACAAGGGCGTGCCGCAATGGATCGGCATCGCCAGCATCGTGGTCGGCGCGCTGCTGGCGCTGGGCGGCTTCCTGCAGAAGCGCTGAGCCAGGCCCCGTTTCGCCGTGAGGAAAAACGCCGCCTGCGCGGCGGTTTTTGTCGGTGCCCACTACAATGGGTGCGATGGATGTCTCGTACCTGATCGACCCGCTCAACGCCGCCCAGCGCGAAGCCGTGTGCGCCCCGCCCGGCCATTACCTGGTGCTGGCCGGCGCCGGCTCCGGCAAGACCCGCGTGCTGACCCACCGCATCGGCTGGTTGACCCAGGCCGAGCGGGTGCCGCCGTGGGCGATCCTCGCCGTCACCTTCACCAACAAGGCCGCCGGCGAGATGCGCGCGCGGCTGGAAGCGCTGATTCCGGGCGGCACCCAGGGCCTCACCGTGGGCACCTTCCACGGCATCGCGCACCGGCTGCTGCGCCGGCACTGGCGCGAGGCGGGCTTGCCCGAAGCGTTCCAGATCCTCGACGCCGACGACCAGCTGCGGCTGGTCAAGCGCGTCATCGCCGGGCTGGGCCTGGACGATGCGAAGTTCCCACCGCGCCAGGCCTGCTGGCAGATCAACAACTGGAAGGACGAGGGCAAGCGGCCCGATGCGATCGAGCACCGCGAGCATCCGGTCACGCAGACCTTCGTGCGCATCTACCAGGCCTACGAGGACGCCTGCCGCCGCGCCGGCCTGGTCGACTTCGCCGAACTGCTGCTGCGCGCGCACGAGCTGTGGCTGAAGAACCCGGCCGTGCTTGCGCACTACCAGCAGCGCTGGCGCTATCTGCTGGTCGACGAGTTCCAGGACACCAACACGCTGCAGTACGCGTGGATCCGCGTGCTGGCGGGAAACACCGGCCAGGTGTTCGTGGTCGGCGACGACGACCAGGCGATCTACGGCTGGCGCGGCGCCAAGGTGGAGAACGTGCAGCAGTTCCTGCGCGACTTCCCCGGCGCACGCACGATCAAGCTGGAACAGAACTACCGCTCCACCTCGACCATCCTGAAGGCCGCCAACAGCGTGATCCAGCGCAACGGCAGCCGCCTCGGCAAGCAGCTGTGGACCGCGGGCGAGGATGGCCAGCGCATCGCGCTGTATGCGGCCTACAACGAACAGGACGAGGCGCGCTTCGTGGTCGAGCGCATCCGCGAATATATCGACGAGCAGGGTTCAGCGAAGGACTGCGCGATCCTGTACCGCTCGAACGCGCAGTCGCGCAACTTCGAGGAGCAGCTGGCCCAGCGCAACATCGGCTACCGCGTCTACGGCGGGCAGCGCTTCTTCGAGCGCGCCGAGGTCAAGGATGCGCTGGCCTATCTTCGCCTCACCGCCAACCGCCACGACGACGCCGCGTTCGAGCGCGCGGTGAACACCCCACCGCGCGGCATCGGCGAGCGCACGCTGGACGCGCTGCGCCGCCGCGCCCGCGCGGAGGACACCTCGCTGTGGGAAGCCGCGCTGGCCGAGCTGGCCGGCGGCAACGAACTGGCCGGCCGCGCGAAGAATGCGGTGAAAGGGTTCCTGGCCTTGATCGACCAGATGGCACACGCCTTCAGGCCCCTCTCCCTCCGGCGACCCTCAGGGAGTCCCCTTGCGGGTGAGAGGGGTTGGGGTGAGGGTACGGGATCGCCGGAAGGCTCCGCTCCGCCCGTACCCTCACCCCCAGCCCCTCTCCCGGAGGGAGAGGGGAGCCAAGGCCTCACCCTGGCCGAACAGATCGACCACGCGATCACCCACACCGGCCTGCGCGACTTCTACGAGAAGGATTCACGCGGCAACGCCGAGTCGCGGGTGGAGAACCTGGACGAGCTGGTCAACGTGGCCAGCCGCTTCGAGCGTACCGCCGAAGACATCGACGCCGGCCTGAGCGAACTCTCCGCGTTCCTCTCGCACGCCACTCTGGAGGCGGGTGAGAACCAGGGCGAAGCCTGGGACGACTGCGTGCAGCTGATGACGCTGCACTCGGCCAAGGGTCTGGAGTTTCCGCTGGTGTTCCTGGTCGGCATGGAGGAGGGCCTGTTCCCCAGCCAGCGCTCCACCGAGGACGAGGGCCGGCTGGAGGAGGAACGCCGGCTCGCCTACGTCGGCATCACCCGCGCCCGCGAGAGGCTGGTAGTCACCCACGCCGAATCGCGTCGCATGCACGGCACCGAGATGCTGGCGCGGCCGTCGCGCTTCCTCGGCGAAATGCCCGCCGAACTGATCGACGAGGTGCGCCCGCGCGTGCACGTCACCCGCCCGCTGTACGCCGGCCGCCCGCACGAGATCGCGCCGTCGCTGGAGGAAGCGCTGCCGGTGAAACTCGGCCAGCGCGTCAGCCATCCCAGCTTCGGCGAGGGCGTGGTGATCAGCGCCGAAGGCAGCGGCGCGCACACCCGCCTGCAGGTGAACTTCGAAGGCGCCGGCAGCAAGTGGCTGGTGGCGGCCTACGCCAACCTCACGCCGCTGTAGCCGTCAACCGTGCTTCGCCGCGAGTTGCTTCAGCACGCGCGTGACCGCATCGGCCACGGCTTGCGGCTGGTCCATCTCGATGTCGTGCGAGGTATCGGCCACCTTGCGCAGTTCGCCGCGGGTCGAACTCGCCACGATGCGCTGCTGGGTTGCGTCACGCGCCGCCTCCAGCGACTTGCGCATGCCCGCCGGCGCGTCGGCATAGGTGCCCGCGGCCTGCAGCACCACCAGTGGGGTATCGCCGTGCGATTCGTCCGCCGGCACCGGCGGCGCGAACACCGACACGTTCTGCGCCAGCTCCGAACGCAAGGTATGCCAGAACGCCGGCTGCAGCTTGCGCGCGTGCTTGGCTGCCGCCACGGCCGGGCTTTCCCATGGCGCCGGCCCGCCGATGCACTGCGCCAGCGCCGGCGACGGTGCAGCCAACTGGCCATGTTCGGCGCCCTGCTCGCAGCTGGCGATGAACGCATCGCGCTGCCGGTTCAGTGCCGCATCGTCCTTCATCCACTGCGCCGGCAGGAAACGGCCCAGGTCCTGGGCAGGCGGATCGACCAGCACCATGCCGGCGACGTCGCCGGCATGCTCGCTGGCGTAGCGGCGCACGATGTTGCTGCCCAGCGAATGCCCCACCAGCACCAGCGGCACATGCAGGTCGGCCGCGCGAATCAGCGCATGCAGGTCGGCCACGTCGGCATCGAGCCCGCGCGGCAGCGGGCCCGCGTCGCTGAAACCGTAGCCCGCGCGGTCGTAGGAACACACGCGCGCCTGCGCCGCCAGCAGCGGCTGCACGCGGAACCAGCTCTGCGAGTCGGCGTGCGAGCCGGACTCCAGCAGCACCGTCACCGCCCCGCTGCCGCTGCAGCGCAGGTTGAGGCTGCGCCCGTGGCCGATGGCGACGCGTTGGTCCGGCTTCGCGTAACTATCCGGCGTCGTCGCGGGCGCTGGCGATCCAGCCATGGCGGAAGTGGCGATCAGCAGGCCGATGCAAGCCATACCCAGAAGTCCGACGTGTCCGTGTTCCATGCGTTGCTCCGGTCAGGGTCTGGCATGGGACCGGCATGGCGGATGGAAGTTCGCGGTCCGGAACACTTGCCCGCGGCCGCAACGACTCGTGCCAACCGGCTTGATTCGTGCCAACCGCGGATTTAGCTTGACCCAGCACCGTCCAGGGAAATTCCGATAACCTGCTCCCGCCACCCGGGTCGGACGACGGAACGATGATGAGACCTATACATCGCACCCTGATCGTGCTGGCCTGTACCGCCGCCGCGGTGTGTGCTGCCGAACCGGCAAAGGACGTTGCCAGGGTCGAAACCGGCTTCGTGGCCGCCACCGACGGCATAGCCTGGCTTTACACCACCGATGGCCATCTTGCCGCGACGGCCACGATCCAGCTGCAATATCCCACCGCTGGCGGTGCCGTGCAGTGCTGCCTGCACCCGCAAGGCGACGCACTGGAGGCGCCAGGCGCATCGACCGAGCCGGTCACCGACGCGCTGTTCGGCAATCCGGTATTCCGCTATCGGCTGAAACGGGCGCCGGCCGCGTTGAAAGGCGACCCGTTCATCGGGGCTGCGGTGATCGGCGCGGCAACGGTGAGTGCCGACCCGGCATCTGCCGGAACGATTCTTCACATCGGAACGGCATCGGCAGGCAACACGCCTCGCGTACAAACCTGCCTGGGCAGTGAGGGCAGCAACCTGTTCCTGATCGCCGATGGCAAGCTGAAGTCGCAGCTTTACTACGCCTTCGGCTACGACGTCGCCGCAACCTGTGATCCGAAGCTGTTCGACCTGCCAGCGGCCCGGTAGGCATCCGATGGCCCAGCCCTGCCATGTCGCCGCCAGGATCTACTCGCGCAACCGCGGCACCCCATGCATGTCGCGCTCCTCGATCGCAATCGGCTGCGTATCGGGCTGACCGGGGTTGGCGGTTTGCGCCAGCGGAACAACCGCATCGCCACGGGCGAACGCCAGTGCGTTGCGATAGCAGCGTTGCGCCTGCTCCGTATCGCCCTGGCCTGCGAACGCGTCGCCCAGGGCTTCCCAGGCGGCACTGCCTGGCGCCAGCGCCAGCGAGCGCTGCAGGTATTGCCGCGCCTTGCCCCATAGCTTCAGCCGCACGCACATGCGGCCGAGCGTGAGCAGCAGGTTGGCGTCGTTCGGGTGCGCGTCGAGCCAGCCTTCGGCGCGGCGCAGGCGCGCCTCGACGTCGTCGCCGGCCAGGCTGCCGTAGGTTTCGATCAACAGCGGCGACCACTCGCGGCGCAGCGCGGATTCCACTTCGTCCATCGCCGGCAGGGTCAGCCCGAACGCGGCGGCGCGGCGGGCGTAGGCGTCGATCACCGCGGGCACCCGGCGCTGGGTTTTCGGCAGCTGCGTCCACAACGCGTTGAGGTCGGCGCCGTCCACCGCGGCCTGCAGGGTGGCGACCAGCACCTGCGCTTCCAGTGCGGCATAGGCGCGGTGGCCGAGCGCGCCGCTCTTCTGTAGCGGCGCCAGCGCTTCGCGCGCGCGCCGCAGGTCGCCGCTGGCCAGCGCCGCGTGCGCCAGTTCGCGCCAGCCGCCCGGCGTCAGCGTGCCCTTGTCCGCTTCAGGCGCAAGCAACGCCAGCGCCTCGGCCGGCTTGCCTTCGCGGCGCAGCAGGCGGGCGCGCAGCACGCGGGCCGCCTGCGGTGCGGACTGCGCCGCCTGGTCCAGCGCTTCCAGCGCGCGGCCGTGTTCGCCGCGGCGCAGGGCGGCCTCGGCGGCGGCGAGCAGGGCCGGGCCGCGCAGGCTGTCCAGCCGCGAAGCGCGGTTGAGGTCGCGCTCGGCGTCGCCATGGCGGCCTTCCATCAACGCGATCAGGCCGGCGCCGAGGCGCTGCTGGCTGAGCCGTCGTTGGCGCCGCGAGAACGCGCCGAACGGCCAGCGCAGCAGCAGCCACAACACGCTGACCAGCGCCCACGCCAACAGCAGCATGCCCACCGCTGCCACCACCGTGGTCTCCACCCGCCAGCCGCGCAGGCGCAGCAGCACGTAGCCAGGATCCTCCGCCACCCAGTGCCAGCCGAAGGCGGCCAGCGCGGCGGCGAGCACCAGCAGGCCGATCGCGTACCAGGGTCTCATGGCCGGGCCCCGCCCGCCGCCGCGGAACTGCTGCGCGCGGGGCTGAGCGCATGCACCGCGCGCAGATTGCGCAGTTCGCTCAATGCGGCGCCCAACTGCACTGGCGCGTTTGCCGGCAACTGGCCGGCGAGCCGCTTCAAGGTCTCGCGGGCCTGCTGCACCGCCGGCGCCCTGGCGTCGAACTGGCTGGCCAGCGCGCCATCCACCCGCTGCAGTGCGACCGCATAGCCCTTGCTGTCGTATGCCAGCAAGGCGGCCTGCGCCTGGGCCAGGTCGAGCGCGGCCAGTTCGCGCGCGAAGCGCGCATCGGCGACCGCCAGCGGCGCGCCATCGTCGCGTTGCACGCTGACTACGCTGGCGAGCGCGCGGCGGATGCGCGACCAGGTATCGGTGGCCTCGGTCGGGGTGCTGTCGAGCGGCTTCAGCGGCAGCGTGGCGAGTGCGTCGCGCAAGGCCACCAGCTGCTGCAGCGCGCTGGCCTGGCTGGCCGGCTGGCTCTTCACCAGCGCCTCGCGCTCGGCGTTGACGCTCTGGCGCAGGCCGCCGAAGGCACCGTCGTTGACCGCGGCCAGGGTCTGGTCGGCCAGCGCATACGCGGCGGCCGCGCCCTGCGCGTCATGGAACAGCGTGTAACGTTCGCCGGCCATGCGCAGCAGCGATTCGGCCTCGTCCAGCAGCACGCCGTCGCGGCCGCTCAGGCTCTTCTCGGCCAGCTTGGCCACCGCATCCTCGAGATGGCGCGTGCGCTCGGCCTGACCGAGCAGCTCCTCGCGCAGCGAACGGTTGACCCGGGCCGCGTCATCCAGCCGCTGGTTCAGGCTGCTGCGCTGGTCACCGAGGGTGGTCAGCGTGGTTTCCAGCGTGGCCACGCGCGGCTGCAGGCTGGCGATACTCTGGTTGTCAGCGGCGCTGCGCTGCTCTTGCTGCCATTGGCGCCAGCCGACGTAGCCGGAGACGCCCACCGCGAGCAGCGCCAGCAGCACCGCGAGTGCCAGGCTGCCGCCACGGCGCGGACGCGGGGCGGATCGCGCCGGGCGCGAGGCGCGCATGGGTGGATCGATCGGCGCGGCGCCGGTCGCAGCGGAATCGGGACGGGCGCCCTCGGGCGCGATGGACTCGTTCGGCTGGTCTACGTTGCTCATGCGCGCATGCTAGCAGCCCATACGGACGCGTTCGTAGCACCGGCGTGAAAGGCTCAGAGGTTGTCGACAAAACAAAAATAGGCTGCGAACATGCCGTAAACAGGCACTTTGGGCGGGTTTGAATGAGCAAGACCGAGG
>NZ_JBYTEM010000026.1:0-64516 GCF_058789735.1 Rhodanobacter sp. FW106-PBR-R2A-1-15
GCCCCCGTGAAGTCAAACGGCGACCCCACAAGTACCCCACGAAAACGCCAGTCAGCTTAACTGACTGGCATTACGGCTTCGGCCGGGTTTTTTCTGTCGAGCGCCAATGCAGGGTGCGTCTTCTTGTCGCACTGCGGTCCCGACCTATACGCTGGTGCAATGCCTCGCCCACCTTCTCCTCGCTCCGTCCGTCCCGCGGCATCCGCGCAACAGCCACGCTATGGGTTGGCCCGCGTGTTGTCCAAACTGGGTGCCTGTTCGCGCAGCCAGGCCGAGCAGTGGGTCCGCGCTGGTCGGGTCAGCCTGGACGGCCGTGTGGTGCGCGACCCGTATCACCCGACCTTGATCGATCGGCAGCAGGTTGCCGTCGATGGCCAGCCGGTGAAGTCGGCCAAGTGCGTCTATGTCGCCTTCAACAAGCCGCGAGGGCTTGTGGTCAGTGCAGCCGACGAGCATGGCCGCGCGACGGTCTACACCACGCTGGCGGCCGCCGGCTTGCCGTGGCTGGGTCCGGTTGGGCGGCTGGACAAGGCAAGCGAAGGCCTGCTGCTGCTCAGCAACGACACCGTCTGGGCCGCCGGCATCACCAACCCGGCCACGCATCTGGACAAGACCTACCATGTACAGGTATCCGGCCTGCCGGATACCGCAGTGCTGGCCGCGATGCTGGCGGGCATCGACGATGCCGGCGACTTGCTGAAAGCGCGGCGGGTCGCGTTGTTGCGCACGGGCGAGAAGAATGCCTGGCTTGAAATGGTGCTGGACGAGGGCCGCAACCGGCATATCCGCCGGCTGCTGGCCGCTCTGGGTTTCGACGTGCTGCGCCTGATCCGGGTATCCATCGGACCGCTTGCGCTGGGCGAACTCGCGAAAGGGCAGTGGCGACAGCTGAGTGCGGATGAAGTGAGAGCGCTCGACACCCGCAAAGGCTGAGTGCCGTCAGCCGCCGATCACGCCCAGCTTCCGGCCCACCTTGGTGAAGGCGGCAATGGCCCGGTCAAGATGTTCGCGGGTATGCGCCGCGCTCATCTGGGTGCGGATGCGCGCCTGGCCCTGCGGCACCACGGGGTAGAAGAAACCGGTGACGTAGATGCCTTCCTCCAGCAGGGCAGCGGCCATCGCCTGCGCCTTCGGTGCGTCGTAGATCATCACTGGCACGATCGGGTGCACGCCCGGCTTGATGTCGAAGCCGGCGGCGGTCATCCGCTCGCGGAAGTAGCGGGTGTTTTCCTTGAGCTTCTCGCGCAGCTCGCCGGCGCTGGAGAGCATGTCGAACACCTTGATCGCCGCGGCGACCACGTGCGGCGGCAACGAGTTGGAGAACAGGTACGGGCGCGAGCGCTGGCGCAGCAGCTCGATCACTTCCCTGCGGCCGGTAGTGAAGCCGCCCAGTGCGCCGCCGAGCGCCTTGCCCAGCGTGCCGGTGAAGATGTCGATCTTGTCCATCACGCCGTTGACCTCGGCCGAGCCGCGGCCGCTGTCGCCGAGGAAGCCGGTGCAGTGGCATTCGTCGATGTGCACCATGGCGTCGTATTTCGCCGCCAGCGCGGTGATCTGGTCGAGCCTGGCGATGAAGCCGTCCATTGAGAACGCGCCATCGGTCGAGATCAGCTTGGTGCGAACGCCGGCCGCATCGGCGGCCTGCAACTGCTGCTCCAGGTCGGCCATGTCGCTGTTGGCATAGCGGAAGCGCTTCGCCTTGCACAGGCGGATGCCGTCGATGATCGAGGCGTGGTTCAACGCGTCGGAGATCACCGCGTCCTGCTCGCCCAGCAGCGGTTCGAACAGGCCGCCGTTGGCGTCGAAGCAGGCGGCGTAGAGGATGGTGTCCTCGGTACCGAAGAACTCGGCGATCTTCGCTTCCAACTGCTTGTGCAGATCCTGCGTGCCGCAGATGAAGCGCACGCTGGCCATGCCGAAGCCATGGCTGTCCAGCGCGTCCTTGGCGGCCTGGATCACCGCGGGATGGTCGGCCAGCCCAAGATAGTTGTTGGCGCAGAAGTTCAGCACCCTGCGGCCGCCTTGCAGCTCGATCTCGGCGGACTGCGGCGAGGTGATGATGCGCTCGGCCTTGAACAGGCCCTGTTCGCGAATGGCGTCGAGTTCGCTGGCGTAGCGCGCCTTGGCTGAGTAGCTCATGGGAAATTCCCGCCGGTGGCAAAACGCTATTTTGACCGCTTGGCGCCGTGCTGGGAAGGAAGCCACGGCGCCGAGCCTGCGAGCGCTACTGCTTCAGGCCGAAATCCACGCGCGTGGTCTTGCCCTGGTCGTCGACGCCCTGGGCATCGAGCTTCGGTTCCTGCAGCGACACGCGCGCGTCGTCCAGCTTGCCCTTCAGCCACGCCTGCACCGCGGCGGCGCGGCGCTCGGCCAGCGCGCGCATGGCCTTGGCGTCCACTGGCACGCCGGTTTCCATCAGGCTGCGCATCTCGTCGGGTTCGAGCGACTTCTTCAGGCCGAGAAAGTTGCGCGGCTTGTCCTGCAGGTCGTCGTGGCGATAGGCGCGCTTGAGGTACTTCTCGTATTCGTCCGGGGTGACGTTGACCGCGGCCAGCGCGGCATCCGAGGTGTCGGCGTTCTTGCCTTCGGTATCCAGCGCCTTCTCGCGGCGTACCAGGTTGTCCACCGTCACCTTGCGCAAGCCATCCTGGTCCTTGCCCGGGTCGACCCGGCCGATGATGCCGAGCTTCAGCGACGGCTTCTGCTGCAACATGGCCACGATCTTGCCCAGGCGCTCCTGCGCCTTCGCGTCGAGCACCGCCGAACCCGCCGCGAACTCGACGTAGCCCAGATCCTCGTGGCTGCCGCCGAAGGCGCCGGCCAGCAGGCGGAACGGCGCGGTGACAGCCTTGGCGATCAGGTTGCCGAAGGCGCGCCAGATCATTCCGCCCAGGCTGAACTGCGGATCGTCCAGCGAACCGGACACCGGCACGTTCACGTCGATGTTGCCCTGGGTGTCCTTGAGCAGCGCCACCGCCAGCTTCACCGGCAGGTGCCTGATGCCGGGGCTCTCGTTGCGCTCGCCGAAGCTGAGCTGGGTGATGAAGATGTGGTTGTCCGCATCGAGCTTGCGCTGGTCCAGCATGTAGTGGACGTCCACGCTGAGCTTGCCGGCGGTGATCGGGTAGCCGGTGTATTTGGTGGAGTAGGCGGCAAGCCGGGTGAGCTCCACCTCGTTGGCCTTGCCCTTGATGTCCAGGAACGCCACCGGCTGCAGCGGGTTGATGCTGCCGTCGATGTCCACCGGCGAGTCGTCGTCCAGCGCCGCCTGCACCGACAGCGCGGCCGGCGGATCGCCCGGGGTGGTGCCGAACGCGCCGATCCGGCCGGTGAGCTTGGTGAGGTTGGCGGTGTAGTTGGGCTTGATGAAGTTGTCGGTGTAGTTGAGCTGGCCGTTGACCAGGGTGATGCCGCCTAGGTGGATGTCGGCCGGGGGCGCGGCCGGTGTCGTGGCTGCCGCGACCGCCACGCCGGTGGTTGCCGCCGGTGCGGGCGTCGCTGGCTTCGGTGGTGGCGGGGGCGGCGTGGCCGGCGTGCCGGTCGCGCGGGTTACCGATACCGGCGCGGCCTCGGGCGAGGCGACCACGTCGGACAGGTTCAGCTTGCCGTCCGCGTTGATGATCATGCGGGCGTAGAACGAGGTGAGCGTCAGGGCACCGACGTGCATGCGCGGCGCGCCCTGGCCGATGTCGGCGTCGAGGTTGGATGCGCTCAGCGTGCGCCAGCGCAGGAAGTCGTCGCCGGTGAGCTTGTCCTGCACGCGCACGCGCTCGAGTGCGGCGTTGCCGCGGTAATGCAGCTTCGGCGTGCTGCCGCGGCCGTCGTAGTACAGCTTGCCGTTGCTGGTGAGTCGGGCGCCCGACACGGTGACGTTCAGCGGCACGCTGATGTACGGCTCGAAGCGGGCGATGTCCAGTTGCCTGGTGGACAGTTGCAGGTCGGCGCCCAGCGGCGAGGGCCGCAGCTTGCCGGAGGCGGTGAAGCTGCCGCCGTCGATGGCGCCTTCCAGCTTGAACGGCCGCGCGACGCCCAGCTTGTCGTCCAGATCGTCGAGGCTGCCCTTGAGTGATTTCAGCTGCACGGTGGCGGGCTTGGAGCCGACGGCCTGGTCGGTGAAGTCGACCGCGCCGCCGTCCAGGCCCAGGTGGGCGATGCTCCAGTGCCAGGGTGGACCCGGATCCGCCGCGGCCTTCCGCAGGGCACCCGGCGGTGCGAGCAGTTCCAGCAGGCTGATCGCGCCGTTGTGCTGGCGCTGCACATCCAGGCTGAGGCCGCTGGCGGTGACCGTGCCCAGCTGCGCCTGGCGATTGGCCAGGTCGAGCAGGCGGATCTCCGCCTGCAGCTTGCCCCAGGTCAGCGGGGTACCGTGCTCTTTCGAAGGCGCTTCGAGCGCGAAGTCGCTCACCGCGGCGTGTGCGTCGGCGAGATGTACGTTGACGGCCTTGCCCCAGTCGAGCTGCAGCTGGCCGTCGGCGTCGAGTTTGCCCCTGGTTACCCGCGCGGCCATCGGCGGGGCCATCGCCTGCAGCGGGGCCACGTCCACCTGGTTGAGGCCGAGCTGGGCCGCCAGTCGGCCGGCGGCCAGGTCCAGCGTGCCCTTGGCCGACAGCTCGCCGCCGCCGAGCCGGGCGGCCAGGTCGATCCGGCCGGCTGGTGCCGGTTGCAGGCTCAGGCCTTGCAGGCTGCCGTGCAGGTTGTCGATGGCCAGCTCGTGCTGCGTGGCGTCGGTATAGCGGATGGCGCTGTTCGTGAGTGCCAGCGAGGCGATGCGCAGGTCGGTCGGCGTTGCCTTGGCGGTGGAGGCGGGCGGTGCCGGGCTGGCGGTGAGGCTATCGAAGTTGCTGTGGCCACCGGCAGCCTGGGTGTAGTGCAGCCGGGCCTGGTCCAGCTGCAGCGCGGCCAGCCGATAGCGCGAGAGCAGCGGCTGCACGTCGGCCAGCTCGGCGCTGCCGTGGCCGAGTTCGAGGATCGGCTCGCCATGGTTGCTGGCGAGCGCGAAGTCATCCAGTTGCAGGTGACCGGTCAGTTGCAATTGCGGCGTGGGTTTGGTCTGCACGAAGTGCAGGTCGAGATTCCCGCTGAGCCGCCCCTTGGGCACGGCCACCGGCAGCGGCACGGGAACGTAGGCCAGGTAGCGCGGCAGATCCAGCTGGTCGAGCTGGAAGTGCACCACGGTCTCGCGGGTGTCCGCGAAGGGTTTGGTGTGGCCGTCGATGCGCAGCGGGCTGCCATCCACCCGCAGCGACAGCAGCGGCTGCACGAACACGTCGGTGTCGCTGGGCAGGTTGGCGATGAAGGGGATGCCCAGTTCCAGCTGCTCGACGTGGTGGTTGGCCTTGGCCAGCTGGTCGTCGAACTGGATGTCGCCGGCATGCACGGCGATGTTGGACAGCGCGAAGCGCGCCGGCGGCGCCTTGGGTGCGGCAGGCTTCGCGGCGTAGCGCTCCAGCAGGTCGGTGAAATTGAAGCGCCCGTCTGCCGTGCGCACGATGCGGATCCGGGGTTGCTGCAGGCGCAGTTCGTCCAGCACCGGCGCCCGGCGGAACAGCGAAGTCCACGAGGCGTTGATCACTGCCTGGTCGATGTCCACGAACGGCGAGCGGCCGTCGCGGTCGGCGATGTGCAGGCGATCCAGCTGCAGGCGCAGGGTATACGGGTTGAAATGCACCGCAGCCACCGTCACCGGCCGCGACAGGGCCGCGCTGGCGCGCTTCTCGATCTGGCCGCGGATGATCGGCGGGGCGGCGAACAAGCCGAGCAGGCCGAACACCACCAGCACGATGGCGGCGATCAGTGTGGCCTTGCGCGCGCGGTGCGAGCGGTACAGCTGCCGGGCCTTGTCGCGGGCCGCCGCCAGGCGGGCACCTGCCATGGAGCGAAGGGCGTTCATGCGGACTTTCCGGTGGCGTCATGGACCGGCGGCACCCGCCGGGCACTTCCTGCAGCCGGCAGCGACCGGCCGCAGGAAGTTTACGCAGATGCGGTGAAACCGGCGATGACAGACGGCGACCGTCGTCCGCGCTCGTTCAGCTCCAGGAGCAGACCACCTTGCCGCAGCTGCCGGCGTCCATCAGGTCGAAGCCCTTCTGGAAGTCGTCGATGCGGATCTGGTGGGTCAGCACTTTCTGCAGCGGGAAGCCGGTCAGCACCATCTGGGTCATCTTGTACCAGGTCTCGTACATGCGCCGGCCGTAGATGCCCTGCAGGGTGAGGCCCTTGAAGATCACCTTGTCCCAGTCGATGCCGGCGCCCTTGGGCTGGATGCCGAGCAGGGCGATCCTGCCGCCGTGGTACATGCAGTCGAGCATGTCGTTGAACGCGCGCGGGTTGCCGCTCATCTCCAGGCCCACGTCGAAGCCTTCCATGTGCAGGTCCTTCATCACGTCCTTCAGCGACTGGTTGGCCACGTTGACCACGCGGGTGGCGCCCATGTCGGCCGCCAGCTTCAGGCGGTAGTCGTTGACGTCGGTGACCACCACGTTGCGCGCGCCCACATGCTTGGCGATGCCGGCGGCGATGATGCCGATCGGGCCGGCGCCGGTGATCAGCACGTCCTCGCCGATCAGGTCGAACTCCAGCGCGCAGTGCGCGGCGTTGCCGTAGGGGTCGAAGAACGCGGCCAGCTCGGATGGGATCTGGTCCGGGATCGGCCACAGGTTCGAGGCCGGCATGGTCATGTACTCGGCGAACGCGCCGTTGCGGTTCACGCCGATGCCGATCGTGTTCGGGCACAGGTGCTGGCGGCCGGCGCGGCAGTTGCGGCAGTGGCCGCAGACGATGTGGCCTTCGGCCGAGACGCGGTCGCCGACCTTGTAGCCGGTCACGCCCGGGCCGACCTCCACGATCCGGCCGACGAACTCGTGGCCGATGGTCAGGCCCGGCTTGATGGTGCGCTGGCTCCACTCGTCCCACTTGTAGATGTGCAGGTCGGTGCCGCAGATCGCGGTCTTCTCGATCTTGATCAGCACCTCGTTGGGGCCGACCTCGGGCAGCGGCACTTCTTCCATCCAGATGCCCTGCTCGGGCTTGCGCTTGACCAAGGCTTTCATCATCTGAGGCATGGGAATTTCCGTGGGGAGAGTAGGTAACCAGGCATTATAGGAGGCGCGCGGGAGGCCGGCTTCGTGCAGTGCAGCGTTGTGGTCCCGAACCCGTGCTTTTACTGTCGCAAGACTGTGTGTCACTGAACGGAGCAGGCGAATGCGTTTGAGCACGATGGGGAGTTTGGTCGGGGCGGCGGTGCCGAAGCAGCGGTGGCGCTCCGTCGTTTCGTCGCTGGCACTGGTGGCGTGTCTGGCAGCCATGCCGGCGGCGTGGGCGGCACCGGATCAGGGGACCGGGAGCCCGCTGCAGTTCCGCATCACAGAAGGGAACATCGAGAACGCATTTTTCCAGGATGGCCCCGTCGCGGCCCATCTGCTGCTCAGCTCCGGCGAGAAGCCGCGCGTGCTGGTGGCGTTTCCGGCCGGCAACAGCGGTGCAGGCGTCTGGTTCGAGCCGACCAGCAAACCGGTGCACTGGTCGCTGGGGCGGGTAACGGGCCAGCAGCGCACCGTGGAGGGGCACGCCTGGAACGGCATCGCCGCCGATGCCAGTGTCACGGCCGACCGGCTGGTGCTGAAGGATGCCGTGCTCGGCAGCATCCGCGTGTTGCGCGACTACCAGCTCGGCCAGGGCTACGCCGCGCAGGTAGCGGCCACGCCGCAGATCGTCGCCACGCCGCAGCTCACCGGGCGCTCGATCCGCTGGCAGCGCCAGCGGCTGGACGGTGCGCCGGGCTACGCCATCGCGCTGAGCACGGACAACGGCCGCTTCGCCCGCGAGGACGGGCACATCGTGCTGCGCCCGGATCGCGCGGGCGAGGCGTTGCACCTGCGCATCGAAGCCAGCACCGGCGAGCCCCCGCTGACCCCGTTCACTGACCTGCTCAACGACCGTGCGCAAGCCGATCTACGCAGCCGCGAGGCACTGCGGTTCCTCAGCTACCGCGAGAAATTCCTCGCCGGCTCCTGGCGTTTCGATACCTATTTCGGCCGCGACACGCTGATGTCGCTGCGCCTGCTGATGCCGGTGCTGCAACCGGTGGCGGTCGACGCCGGGATCGCCTCGGTGCTGGCGCGTCTTTCGCCGGATGGCCAGGTCGCGCACGAGGAGGGCATCGGCGAGTTCGCGGTACTGCAGCATCTCAAGGAGCAGGGCAAGCCGTCGGCGGCGCCGATCTACGACTACACGATGATCGACGGCAACTTCATGTTGCCGCCGGTCGCGGCCGCATGGCTGCTGGAGGATCCGCGCGGGCGCGACGGCGCCCGCGCCTTCCTGGCCGGCAAGCTCGGGGCCGGGCGGCAGGGCGATGCGCTGGTGCGCAACTTGTTGTTCGTCACCGCCAGCAGCGAAGCCTTCGCGCGCAAGCCGGTGTACGCGAACCTGATCGCGCTCAAGCCCGGCGCCAAGGTGGGTCAGTGGCGCGACAGCAACGAGGGCATCGGCCGCGGCCGCTATCCCTACGACGTCAACGCGGTCTGGATGCCGGCCGCGCTGCGCGCGATCGGCGAGTTCCTCGATGCCGGCCTGCTGGACGACTACACCACGCCGGCGCAACGCGAGCGCTTGCGCGCGGCCGCCGCCAGCGCCGGCGACTGGGAACAGCACGCCAGCGCCCTGTTCACCGTGCGTCTGTCCAACGAGCGCGCTACCCGGCAGGTGCGCGATTACGCCAGGCAGATCGGTGTGTCCGATGCCTCCGCATTGAAGGCCATAGGCGACGCTAGCCTGGAATTCCCCGCCATCGCGCTGGATGCGCAGGGCAAGCCGATTCCGGTGCTGCATTCGGACGAGGGTTTCCGGTTGTTGTTCGGCAAGCCTGACGCCGCCGTGCTGGATCGCAACGTCGCCAGCCTGATGCGGCCGTTCCCGGCGGGCCTGATGACTGACGTGGGCATGCTGGTCGCCGATCCCGCCTACGCCGATCGCGAGGTGTGGCGGCGCTTCGGCAACAACGCGTACCACGGCACCGTGGTCTGGGCCTGGCAGCAGGCCATCATGGCTGCCGGCCTGCAGCGCCAGCTGGCCCGCGCCGACCTGTCCGCCCCGACCCGTCAGCACCTGGAGGCGGCACAGTCCGAGCTGTGGCGGGCAATCTGCGCGGCTGGCGCGGTGCGTACCTCGGAGTTGTGGTCCTGGTCATACGCCGATGGCCATTACCGCATCGAGCCGTTCGGTGCGGGAAGTACGGACGAGGACGAATCCAACGCCGCGCAGCTGTGGAGCACGGTATTTCTCGCCTTGCCGCCGCCGGCCGGGCAGTCCTGCCGCTGAGCTTCCCGCTGCCGATCGCCATGGACGGCAGTGTGCAATGCAGCGTTACCCCCACGGGCGTTCCGTCCTATGTTCGCAAGTTGTTGCGAAATGCTTGGGGATACATGAATGCGTTTGAGGAAGATGGGTTTGGTCATGGCCGTGATGCTGGCACCGACTGCACAGGCCGACGAAGGCATGTGGATGCCATCGCAGCTGCCGGGCATCGGCGGACCGCTGCACGCGGCGGGCTTCCAGGGCAATCCCGCCGACCTCGCCGATCTCACCAGGGCGCCGCTCAATGCGGTGGTCAAGGTCGGTGGCGCGACTGGTGCCTTCGTCAGCGACGAGGGCCTGGTGCTGACCAATCACCACGTCGCGTTCGGGGTGATCCAGTACAACAGCAACGCGCAGCGCAACCTGATCGAGCAGGGCTACGTGGCGGCCAGTCGCGGCGAGGAGCTGCCGGCCAACCCGGATTTCCGCCTGCGCGTCACGGTCGGCTTCGACCAGGTCACCGAGCAGGTGCTGGCCAACGCCCGCGGCAAGACTGGCCGCGCCTACTACGACGCGGTGGACGCGGCGAGCAAGGCGCTGGTCGCCGCGTGCGAGCGCGAGGACGGCATGCGCTGCAGCGTGGCGAACATGTTCTACGGCCGCGACTTCTACCTGGTGAAGCAACTGGAGCTGCGCGACGTGCGGCTGGTCTACGCGCCGCCGCGCGCGATCGGCAACTACGGCGACGAGGTGGACAACTTCATGTGGCCGCGCCACAGCGGCGACTTCACCGTGCTGCGTGCCTACGTCGGTCCCGACGGCAAGCCGGCGGATTATTCGAAAGACAACCGGCCGTACACACCGCCGGCGCACCTGCAGATCGCTCGTGACGGCGTGAGCGAAGGCGACTACGTGATGCTCGCCGGCTATCCCGGCATCACCTACCGCCACCGCAGCGCCGCCGAGTTCGCCGACCAGGTGCAATGGCGCCTGCCGGCCTCGGTGGCGGCGATGAAGGCACTGCAGGACGTGATCGAGGAGGCCGGCAAGGCGGATGCGCAGGCGAAGATTCGCTACGCCTCGCAGCTGCAGTCGCTGAAGAACGGCATCAAGCGTTTCAGCGGCGAGCTGGACGGCCTGAAGCGCAGCAATGCGGTGGCGGTGCGCCAGCGGGACGAGGCGGCGATGCTGGCATGGCTGGGCAAGCAGGCCGATGCCCGTACGCTGCGCCCGCAGATCGACGCCGCGATGGCCGAAATCGCCGCCGGCAACGCGGGCCGCGAACGCGACCTGCTGCTCGGCCTCGCGCAGTCGCAGACCCAGCTGCTGCGTTCGGCGCTGCGTCTGCAGCGTCTGGCGCACGAGCGCGGCAAGCCCGACGCCGAGCGGGAAAACGGCTACCAGCAGCGCGACGAGGAACTGATCGCCGGCGGTCTGCGCCAGGTGCAGCGCCGCTACGACCCGGTAGTGGAGAAGCGCCTGCTTGCCGTGCTGCTGGGCCGCTACCAGCAGCTCCCCGAGGCGCAGCGTCTGGCCGAGTTCGATACCGCCTTCGGCCGCACGCCGGCCGAACTGGCGACCGCGCTGGATCGCGTCTACGCCGTCACCAGACTGGGCGACGAAGCGCAGCGCCTGCACTGGCTCGAGGCCACGCCGACCGAACTGGCCAGGAGCGACGACGCGCTGCTGGCGCTCGCCGCGAAGCTGCAACCGGCGCTGCTGTGCCTGGATGACGAACGCAAGGCGCGCGAGGGCGAGCTGCTGCGCCTGCGCCCGGCCTACATGCAGGCGCTGATCGCCTACCGCGAGCAGCAGGGGCGGGCGGTGTACCCGGACGCGAACTCCACCCTGCGCGTGAGCTACGGCAAGGTCACCCCACTCGCGGCGCGCGACGCAGTCGCCTACGCGCCGCTGACCAGCACCGCGGGCATCGTCGAGAAGAACACTGGCGAGGCGCCGTTCGACGCGCCCACGCCGCTGCTCAAGGCGATCGCCAAGGGCGACTACGCCGGCTACCTCGACCCGAAGTCCGGCACGATGCCGGTGAACTTCCTCAGCAACCTCGACACCACCGGCGGCAACTCCGGTTCGCCGGTGCTGAACGCCAAAGGCGAGCTGGTCGGCCTCAACTTCGACAGCAACTGGGAGGCGGTCAGCGCCAGTTGGATGTTCGACCCGCGCTACAAGCGCGCCATCCACGTCGACATGCGTTACATGCGCTGGCTGATGGACAAGGTCTACCCGGCACCGTGGCTGCTGCAGGAGCTGGGCGTGCCTGCGCGCTGAATGTCGCAGGCATGACTTGCGGCAGATGCCGCGACCACCCGGCTCGGGCATAAGTCGAAAGATATTGCGTCATTTTTCTGGTCTTCCGGGGCCGGCTTTCACCAGGAGATTTTCCGTGCGTCGTCTATTGCTTGCCGCAGCCGTGTCCATCGGCCTGATCTCGTCCGCCCATGCCGTCGAAGGCATGTGGCAGCCCGCCCAGTTGCCATCCATCGCCGCCACGCTCAAGCAGCACGGCCTGAAGCTGGACCCGAAGACGCTGACCGACCTCACCGTCTACCCGATGGGTGCGATCGTCAGCCTGGGCGGCTGCACCGCCTCGTTCGTCTCGCCCGAGGGCCTGGTGGTGAGCAACCACCACTGCGTGTACGGCGCGCTGCAGCTGAACTCCACGCCGGAGAACAACCTGATCGAGAAAGGCTTCCTGGCGAAGACGAAGGCGGACGAACTTTCCGCCGGTCCGTCCGCACGCGTCTTCGTCACCGAGGAAATCCGCGACGTCACCAAGGAGATCACCGCCAAGCTCACTGATGCGATGAGCGGAGCCGAGCGCTACAAGGCGATCGAGCAGGCGATCAAGCAGCAGGTCAAGGCCTGCGAGAGCGACGGCTACCGTTGCGATGTCTACACCTTCCATGGTGGTTACAACTATCAGCTGATCCGCCAGCTGGAAATCAAGGACGTGCGCCTGGTTTACGCGCCGCCGGAGTCGATCGGCAAGTTCGGCGGCGACGTCGACAACTGGATGTGGCCGCGCCACACCGGCGACTTCGGCTATCTGCGCGCCTACGTCTCGAAGGACGGCAAGTCGGCCACCTACTCGAAGGACAACGTGCCGTACCAGTCGAAGCACGTGCTCAAGGTGAACCCGCAGGGCGTGGAGCAGGGCGACTACGTGATGGTGGTCGGCTACCCGGGCCGCACCAACCGCTACCGCCTTGCCGACGAGGTGCAGAGCTCGATCGATTGGACGTACCCGACCCAGATCAAGGTGTATGAGGACACACTCAACATCATCAACAGCGCCGGCAAGGCCGACCCGAAGGTGGCGGTGAAGTACGCCAGCATGGTCGCCGGCCTCAACAATTACCTGAAGAACTTCGACGGCCAGCTCGAAGGCCTGCATCGTGCCGATGCGGTGAACGTGAAGCGTGCGCAGGAAGCGGCACTCGAAGCGTGGTTGAAACAGCAGGGCGGCGCGGAGAATGCCGAGTTGGCGGCCGACATCGGCAAGCTGCGTCAGCAGATCGCCGCCGACCAGGGCAATCGCGAGCGCAACCTGGCCATCGGCCTGGTCAACCGCGCCCAGCTGTTCAGCACCGCGGTGCGGTTGACCCACCTGGCGAAAGAGCGGCCCAAGGCCGACCTCGATCGTGACGCCGGCTACCAGCAGCGCGACTGGGTGCGCATCGAAGGCGGCCTGAAGCAGATGGACCGCCGCTACGACCCGAGCGTCGACCAGCAATTCATGGTCTACGGTCTCACGCGCTACGTGGCGTTGCCGCAGGCCCAGCGTCTGCCCGCGCTGGACGCCTGGCTCGATGGCGCGAAGAGCGAGCCCCAGCTGAAACAGAAGGTCGCCGCACTGTACGCCGGCAGCAAGCTCGGCAGCGTCGATGAGCGCATGAAGTGGTTCGAAGCCGACAGCAAGGCGATCGACGCCAGTGGCGATAGCATGCTCAAGCTGGCCCGTGCGGTGCAGCCGCAGCTGAAGAAGCTGGAAGACGAAGGCGACGCTCGCGACGGCGAGCTTTCCAAGCTGCGCCCGCGCTACATGCAGGCGATGATCGCGTGGAAGGATTCGCAGAAGCTGCCGGTCTACCCCGATGCGAACAGCTCGCTGCGCGTCACCTTCGGCAACGTGCAGGGTGTGGCGCCGCGCGACGGCGTCAGCTACGCGCCGTTCACCACCGCGCAGGGCATCGTCGAGAAGGACACCGGGGTGGAGCCGTTCAACTCGCCGAAGGCCGAGCTGGCCGCGATCAAGGCCAAGGCGTTTGACGGCTACGCCTCGCCGAAGCTGGGCACGCTGCCGGTCAACTTCCTTGCCGACCTGGACATCACCGGCGGCAACTCCGGCTCGCCAGCGATGGACGCGAACGGCCAGCTGGTCGGCCTCGCCTTCGACGGCAACTGGGAATCGGTCAGCGGCGACTGGCTGTTCAACCCGCAGCTCAACCGCTCGATCCAGGTCGACGTGCGCTACATGCTGTGGGTGATGCACCACCTCGACCACGCCGACAACCTGCTGAAGGAAATGGGCGTGCCGGGGAGATAAGCCGCACCTGACGGCGTAGGAGCGCACCCCCGGATCGAGTCCGGGGCAGGCTCTGTGCGCGATGCTCTTGGCTCTGCCCGACATCAGAGCATCGCACACAGGGTGCGCTACGGGCGGTTGTCGCACCGTTTACACTGGCCTTGATGCCGCTCGACACCCGCCCCCTCGCCATTTTCCTGATGGGCCCCACCGCCTCCGGCAAGACCGCGCTGGCGTGCGAGCTGGGCGAGCGGTTTCCGCTGGAGCTGGTCAGCGTCGATTCGGCGCTGGTCTACCGCGGCATGGACATCGGCACGGCCAAGCCCGATACGGCGACGTTGGCGCGCCATCCGCATGCGCTGGTCGACATCCGCGATCCTGCCCAGCCGTATTCGGCGGCGGATTTCCGCGCCGATGCGCTGGCGGCGATGCAGCGGATCAGCGCGCGGGGCAGGGTGCCGCTGCTGGTCGGCGGTACCGGGCTGTACTTCCGTGCGCTGCAGCAGGGGCTGTCCGACTTGCCGGAAGCCGATCCAGCGACCCGCGCGCGACTGGCCGCCGAGGCGCGGCAACTCGGCTGGCCGGCCATGCATATGCGGCTGGCAACCCTCGATCCGGTCTCCGCCAACCGCATCGGCTGCAACGACGTGCAGCGCCTGCAGCGCGCGCTGGAAGTGATCGAACTGACCGGCAGGCCGCTGTCCGAACTGCAGCGCAGCGGTGCGGCGACACGCTTCCCGTGGCGTGTGCTGAAGCTGGCGCTGCTGCCGGCTGACCGGCGCGTGCTGCACGAGCGCATCGCCCGGCGTTTCGACGCGATGCTGGCGGAAGGGTTCCTGGACGAGGTGCGCGCGCTGCGCGCCCGCGGCGACCTGCATGCCGACCTGCCGGCGATCCGTGCGGTCGGCTACCGGCAGGCGTGGGAGCGCCTGGACGGCCAGACCGACGCGGTCGGGTTCCGCGACCGCGCCATCTTCGCCACCCGCCAGCTGGCCAAGCGGCAGATCACCTGGCTGCGCAGCGACTATGGCACCCGCCTGTTCGACCCCGATCAGCCCGGCTTGGCCGCCTGCGCCGCGGCGGCCGTACAGCTGTTTCTGGGCGGCGCGGGCGGGTCAGCGTCGCCAGCGTGACCCAGTGCACTTGCGCTGCGCAAAAATCTTCTTTCATCAAGTATTTGAAAGCAGCTAACATCCGGTCATGTTGGACCGGGGCGCCATCGGCGTTTTTTCTCCGGTCTGTCCGTGGCAAGGGGAGAACAAGAAATGTCCAAAGGGCAGTCGTTGCAGGATCCGTTTTTGAATGCGTTGCGGCGCGAGCGCGTGCCGGTGGCCATCTACCTGGTCAATGGCATCAAGCTGCAGGGTACGGTCGAATCGTTCGATCAGTTCGTGGTGTTGCTGCGCAACCAGGTGAGTCAGATGGTGTACAAGCACGCCATCTCCACCGTGGTACCGAGCCGCAACGTACGCATCGGCAATGGCCACGAGGGCCATGAAGGCCATGAAGGCCACGACCATCAGTCCGACGCGTCGGCCACGTCCGCCGACGCGGACGCTTGATAGAGGGGCGGGCCGCCCGCATGAAGTGGGTCTGCTCCTGAAGGACCACGCCCACTCGTGTTTGACCGACAAAAGAAAGGCGACCGCGCCGTGCTGGTGCTGCCGCATACCCGTGGCGAAGGTGATACGGCGCGGCGCGTGGCGGAGTTCACCGAGCTGGTGAAATCCGCCGGTGCCGAGGTACTGGGCTTGATCAGCGCCCGCGTCGAGGATCCCAACCCGCGCTACTACATCGGTACCGGCAAGGCGGACGAGGTGGCCGAGGCGGCGCGTGCGCTGGAGGCGGACCTGGTGCTGGTCGACCACGTGCTGACTCCGGTGCAGGAACGCAACCTGGAGAAACACCTGGGTATCCGTGTGGTCGACCGCGCCGGCCTGATCCTGGACATCTTCGCCCAGCGAGCCCGCTCGCACGAAGGCAAGCTGGAAGTGGAACTGGCCCAGCTGAAGCACCTGGCCACCCGGCTGGTACGCGGCTGGACCCATCTGGACACCCAGCGCGGCGGCGCCATCGGCAACCGCGGTCCCGGCGAGACCCAGCTGGAAACCGACCGCCGCCTGCTCGGCGAGCGGGTCAAGATGCTCACCAAGCGGCTGGAGAAGGTACAGACCCAGCGCGGCCAGCAACGCCGTGCGCGGCTGCGCAACACGGTGCCGCGCGTCGCCCTGGTCGGCTACACCAACGCCGGCAAGTCGACCCTGTTCAACGCGTTGACCACCGGCGACGTCTACGCCGCCGACCAGCTGTTCGCCACGCTGGATCCCACCGTGCGCAAGCTGGAGGACCTCAGCTGCGGCCCGGCCGTGCTGGCCGATACCGTCGGTTTCATCCGCGAGCTGCCGCACGACCTGGTCGCCGCGTTCCGCGCCACCCTGGCCGAAGCGCGCGATGCCGATTTGCTGCTGCACGTCAGCGACGCCGCCGACGATGAGCGCGAGCGCCTGCATCGCGTGGTCGACAACGTGCTGGAGGAGATCGACGCCGGCGACGTGCCGCAATTGCACGTGATGAACAAGATCGACCTGGCCGGCGCCGAGCCGCGCATCGAGCGCGACGGCTCGGGCAAACCGGTGCGGGTCTGGCTGTCCGCTGCCACCGGCGCCGGGCTGGACCTGTTGCGCCAGGCGCTGGGCGAACTGCTCGGCGGCGAGCGGGTGCAGTCGGCGTTGCAGTTGCCGTTGTCGGCCGGACGCCTGCATGCGCGGCTGAAGGCGGCCGGCGCGATCACCGGCGAGACGGTGGACGAGCACGGCTGGCAGTTGCGCATCGACGCGCCGCGCAGCGTGATCGCCCCGCTCAGCGGTGGCGACCCCACCGAAACCCGCCTGCTGCGCCAACTACTGGCCGTGGCGGAATGACGCCCCGGCGCGAGCCGCGCTCTGCTAGAATCCCCGCTGTTTGCGCGGCGCCGGAAGGTGGTTGGCGCAACGTCCCTGCAGCCTTGGCTGAATCTCGTGTACAACCCGGTGCAACGCGTGTTCCGGCCGTGGTTGCCGGCCTCCCGACGGCCCCTAGGAGACTGACTCGTGGCATGGAATGAACCCGGCAACAACGGGCAACGTGATCCGTGGAACAGGAATCGCCAGGGCGGCAAGTCGCCGCTGGACGATCTGCTCAACAACGCCAGGAAGCGTCTAGGCAAGCTGGGGCAGGGCCCTGGCAGCCTGCTCACCGGCGTGGTGGTGCTGCTCGTCGTCGGCCTGCTGTTCAGCAGCTACACCATCATCGGCGCGCGTCAGGCTGGTGTGGTGCTGCGCTTCGGCGAGTACTCGCGGACGCTGCCGCCGGGCTTCCACCTGAAGCTGCCGCAGCCGATCGAGTCCGTCACCAAGGTCGAGGCCACGCGGATCCGCTCGGTCACCGACAAGGTGGCGATGCTGACCAAGGACGAGAACATCATCACGATCGACTTCACCGTGCAGTACCAGGTGGACGATTCGCGCAAGTACCTGTTCTCGCTGAACGACCCGGATGGCACCATCGGCGCCGCCGCCGAAGCCGCGGTGCGCTCAGTGATCGGCAGCAGCGACATGGACCAGATCCTGTCCGCCGCCGGCGCCAGCCTGGTCACCCAGGCGCAGGAAACCCTGCAGAAGACGCTGGACACCTACGATTCCGGACTGCGCGTCACCGAGGTCAGCTTCCAGAACGTGGCGCCGCCGAACGAGGTGAAGGACGCCTTCGACGACGTCAACAACGCCCGCGAGGACAAGCAGAGTATCGAGAACGCCGCCCTGGCCTATTCCAGCAAGGTGGTGCCGGTGGCGCGCGGCGACGCCGCGCGCATCGCCGCCGAGGCCGCCGGCTACAAGGCCGAGCGCGTGGCCCGGGCTACCGGTGACGCCGCCCGTTTCGAACTGTTGCTGAAGCAGTACAAGACCGCGCCGGAAGTGACCCGCAAGCGGCTGTGGCTGGAAACGATGGAACAGGTGATGGCGAAGAACCCCAAGGTGATCGACGGCTCCAGCGGCCGCAACATCATCAACCTGCCGGCGTCGCAGGGCTCGCCGGCGGCAACGCAGCTCGACGCGGGCACGACCGGCACCGTGGTATCGCCGCCGACCGGCAGCGCGGCCGGCAAGGGGACGCAGCCATGATGAAGGTCAGTTCAGCCATCATCGCCTTCCTGGTGGTCCTGCTTGGCCTGAACAGCATGTTCGTGGTCGGCGAGGGCCACAGCGCACTGCTGCTGCAGTTCGGCCGCATCGTGCGCACCGACTACCAGCCGGGGCTGCACTTCAAGCTGCCGGTGATGCAGCAGGTGATGCATTTCGACAAGCGCATCCTGTCGCTGGACGCGCCGCCGGAGCGCTACTTCACCTCCGAGAAGAAGAGCGTGAACGTCGATTTCTACGTGAAGTGGCGGGTGGCCGACAACGCCGCCTACTACCGTGCCACCGGCGGCGACCAGCTGCAGGCGGCGCAGCGGCTGACCCCGATCGTGAAGGACGCGCTGCGCTTCGAGTTCAACGCGCGCACCTTGCCCGACCTGATCTCCGGCGGGCGCAAGGACATCACCGAACGCGTGCGCGCGCAGACCGACGCCTCGGCGCGCAAGAACCTCGGCATCGCCGTGGTCGACGTGCGCATCAAGCGCATCGACCTGCCGAACGAGGTCAGCGAGTCGGTGTACAAGCGCATGCGCGCCGAGCGCCTGCAACTGGCCAACGAACTGCGCTTCACCGGCCAGGAAGCGGCCGAGAAGATCCAGGCCGACGCCGACCGCCAGGGCCAGGTGCTGCGCGCCGATGCCCAGCGCGACGCGGCCAAGGTGAAGGGCGAGGGTGATGCGGAAGCGGCCGCCATCTACGCGCAGGCGTACACCCAGGATCCGGAGTTCTTCACGTTCTACCGCAGCCTCGCCGCATACCGTACCTCGTTCGAGGACGGCAAGGGCGTGTTGATCCTGAAGCCCGACGACGAGTTCCTGCGCTACTTCGAACAGCCCGTGCAGAAACGCTGAGTCGACCCCGATGCACCAGCTGGCTGCCGCGTTGTGCCTGATGCTGGTGATCGAGGGCTTGTTGCTGTTCGCGGCGCCGCAAGGCTGGCAGGCGATGGTGCGCGAGGCGCTGAAGCTGCCGCCACACACCTTGCGGCTGTTCGGCGCCGGCGCGATGGCGGCCGGCCTGGTGCTGTTGCAGTTTTTCCATTGATTACGTGTGCTCCCGTCGACGGGGCCACCAACCTGAGCGAGAAGATTATGGGCAAGTCAGTAGTCATTCTGGGTGCGCAGTGGGGCGACGAGGGCAAGGGCAAGATCGTCGACCTGCTGACCGAGCGGGTCAGTGCGGTGGCGCGCTTCCAGGGCGGCCACAATGCCGGCCACACGCTGGTGATCAAGGGCAAGAAGACCGTGCTGCACCTGATTCCCTCGGGCATCCTGCGCGAAGACGCGCTGTGCCTGATCGGCAACGGCGTGGTGCTGTCGCCGGCCGCGCTGATGACCGAAATCGCGGAGCTCGAAGCGAACGGCGTCGAGGTGCGTTCGCGCGTCAAGATCAGCCCGGCCACGCCGCTGATCATGCCGTATCACATCGCGGTGGACAAAGCGCGCGAGATCGCCGCCGGCGGCAAGGCCATCGGCACCACCGGCCGCGGCATCGGCCCGGCCTACGAGGACAAAGTCGCCCGTCGCAGCGTGCGTGTGGCCGACCTGATGTACCCGCACGAGCTGCCGGTGCTGCTGAAGACCGCCGTCGAATACCACAACTTCATCCTCACCCAGTGGCTGAAGGCCGAGCCGGTCGATTACGACGCCGTGCTGAAGGACGCGCTGGCCTGGGGCGAGTACATCCGCCCGCTGGTCGACGACGTCGCCACCATCCTGCACGACGTGCGTCGCGACGGCGGCAACATCCTGTACGAAGGCGCGCAGGGTGCGCTGCTCGACATCGACCATGGCACCTATCCCTACGTCACCTCGTCCAACACCACCATCGGCGGCGCTCTGGCTGGCACCGGTGTGGGCGTGGGCGACATCGACTACGTGCTGGGCATCTGCAAGGCCTACGCCACTCGCGTCGGCAGCGGCCCGTTTCCCACCGAGCTCAACGACGACATGGGCGAACTGCTGCGCGAGAAGGGCAACGAGTTCGGCGCCAGCACCGGTCGCCCGCGCCGCTGCGGCTGGATCGACCTGGTGGCGCTCAAGCGCGCCACCCAGATCAACGGCATCAACGGCCTGGCCGTCACCAAGCTCGACGTGCTCGACGGCCTGGCCACGGTCAAGGTCTGCATCGCCTACGAATACCGCGGCAAGCGCCGCGAACTGGCGCCGCTCGACGCGGACGGCTGGGACGAGTGCAAGCCGGTCTATCTGGAATTCCCCGGCTGGCAGGAATCCACCGCGGGCATCCGCGACTGGAACCAGTTGCCGCCCGCCGCGCGCGCCTACCTGCGTGCGGTCGAGGAACTCTCCGGCTGCAAACTGGCCCTGGTCGCCACCGGTGCCGACCGCGACGACACCATCAGCCTGGACGATCCGTTCGCCTGATCGCCACCGCTCCACGACACCACGCGAGAGGCCCCGCCACGCGGGGCCTCTTCGTTTCCGCCATCGGCACGATTCATCCTCCGGAGTCACCTTCGTTGCGCCCGACGCGCTCACCCACCGGCAGACTCAGCGTTTCCTTGATCTCTTCCATCACGATGTAGCTTTTCGAGTCGCGCACGTTCGGCAAGGTCAGCAAGGTGTTGCCGAGCAGCTTGCGGTACGAGGCCATGCCCGAGATGCGCGCCTTGATCAGGTAGTCGAATGCGCCCGAGACGAGGTGGCATTCCAGCACGTTGGGCAGGCGCAGCGCGGCGTTGCGGAACTCCTCGAAGATGTCGCCCGACTTGTAGGCCAGGCTGATCTCCACGAACACCAGCAGGCCGGCGCCGACCAGGTGCGGGTCGAGCCGCGCGTGGTAGCCGGTGATCACGCCGTCGCGTTCCAGCCGGCGCACACGCTCGGTGCACGGCGTGGTGGACAGGCCGACCCGCTCGCCCAGTTCGGTGAACGAGATGCGCCCTTCGTCCTGCAGCACGCGGAGGATCTTCCGGTCGATTTTGTCGAATTCCTGCCGCTTCGCTACCATATGCCCACCATGGATTGCCGATTTGGCAGCGATATTACCTGCGATAGAGGCAAAAGACAGAGAACAAGCCTGATGGATCGTTTCTATACTCGCTGGCTGTCACTCCTGCGGTCGGACCGCAGGCCATCGTCGGAAGGGGAGCGTAATGCGGGTACTGATTCTGGGCAGCGGCGTGATCGGAACGTGCAGCGCGTGGTACCTGGCGCGCGCCGGTTTCGAGGTGACCGTGGTGGACCGCGAAAGCGCGCCGGCGCGCGAAACCAGCTTCGCCAACGCGGGCCAGATCTCGCCCGGTTATGCCTCGCCGTGGGCCGCCCCCGGCGTGCCGCTGAAGGCGCTGAAGTGGCTGTTCATGCGCCACGCGCCGCTGGCGATCCGGCCCGGCCTCGATCCGCAGCAGTACCTGTGGTTGCTGCAGATGCTGCGCAACTGCACCGCGAGTCGCTACGCCATCAACAAGGCGCGCATGGTGCGCCTGTCCGAATACAGCCGTGACTGCATGGACGAACTGCGCGCCGAGACCGGGCTGGATTACGAAGGCCGCCAGCTCGGCACCGTGCAGTTGTTCCGCACCCAGGCGCAACTGGATGACGCGGCCAAGGACATTGCCGTGCTCAAGCAGTACGGTGTGCCGTACGAGCTGCTCGACCGCGCCGGCATCGTGCGGGTGGAACCGGCGCTGGCCGGGGTGGTCGACCAGCTCAGTGGCGCGCTGCGCCTGCCGAACGACCAGACCGGCGACTGTGAACTGTTCACCCGCCTGCTCGCCGCGCGGGCGCAGGAGATGGGCGTCGAGTTCCGCTTCGGCGCCACCGTGGAAAAGCTCGAGCACGACGGCGGCCGCCTCAGCGGCGTGCGCATCGACGGCAAGCTCGAACGCGCCGACCGCTACGTGCTGGCGCTGGGCAGCTACTCCACGCAGTTGCTGGCGCCGCTGGGCATCCGCCTGCCGGTGTACCCGCTGAAGGGTTACTCGCTGACCCTGCCGATCACCGACCCGGCGCTGGCGCCCACCTCGACCATCCTCGACGAAACCTACAAGGTGGCGGTGACCCGTTTCGACCAGCGCATCCGCGTCGGCGGCATGGCCGAGGTGTCCGGCTTCGACCTGTCGCTGTCGCCGCGCCGCCGCGCCACCCTGGAAAAAGTGGTCGGCGACCTGTACCCGCATGGCGGCGACCTGAGCCACTCCACCTTCTGGACCGGCCTGCGCCCGGCCACTCCCGACGGCACGCCGGTGGTCGGCGCGACCCGGCTGGACAACCTCTACCTCAACACCGGCCACGGTACCCTGGGCTGGACCATGGCCTGCGGTTCCGGGCGCTACCTGGCCGACCTGATCGCTGGGCGCAAGCCGCAGATCAGCAGCGAGGGTCTGGACATCTCGCGCTACAGTAGCCGCCCTTCCGCGGGAGTCCATGCCTGATGCGTCCGGCACGTGCACTGATCGATCTGGCCGCCTTGCGCCACAACTACCGCCTCGCGCGCGAGCTGGGCGGGCGCAAGGCGCTGGCCGTGGTCAAGGCCGACGCCTATGGTCACGGTGCCGTGCGCTGCGCGCAGGCGCTGGAAGCGGAGGCCGACGGTTTCGGCGTGGCCTGCATCGAGGAAGCACTGGAACTGCGCGAGGCCGGCATCCGCGCCCCGATCCTGCTGCTGGAAGGTTTCTTCGAGGCCGACGAGCTGGCGCTGATCGACGCCCATGACCTGTGGTTTGTGGTGCAGGCCGAGTGGCAGATCGACGCGATCGCGCGCGCGCGCCCGACCCGGCCGTTCACGATCTGGCTGAAGCTCGATTCGGGCATGCACCGGCTCGGCCTGGCCGCAGCGGACTACCGCGCCAGCCTGCAGCGTCTGCAGGCCATGCCGCAGGTGCGCGAGGTGGTGGCGATGACCCACTTTGCCCGTGCCGACGAGCTGGACTGCGAACGCACCACCGAGCAGCAGGCGCTGTTCCACCAGGTGTGCGACGAGCTGCACCTGCCCAGCAGCCTCGGCAATTCCCCCGCGCTGCTCGGCTGGCCCGAGACGCAGGGCGAGTGGGCGCGACCGGGCCTGATGCTGTACGGCGCCACGCCGTTCGCCGGCGCGCACCCGGTCGCCGATCGCCTGCGCCCGGTGATGACGGTGGAGTCGAAGGTGATCGGCGTGCGCGAACTGCCGCCCGGCGAACCGATCGGCTACGGCGCCCGCTTCGTCACCCAGCGCCCCAGCCGCATCGGCGTCGTCGCGATGGGTTACGCCGACGGCTACCCCCAGTTCGCCCCCAACGGTACCCCGGCCACCATCGACGGCCGCCCCGGCGAACTGGTCGGCCGCGTGTCGATGGACATGCTCACCGTCGACCTCACCGACCATCCTGCCGCCGGCCTCGGCAGCCGCATCGAGCTGTGGGGCAAACAGGTCCCGGTCAGCGAACTGGCGCTGCACAGCGAAAGCAGCGCGTATCAGCTGCTGTGCGGGCTGAAGCGCGTGCCGCGCAGCTACGTCGACGCGTGAATGCTCTGCTCCTCCCCCTGCGTGCAGGGGGAGGCTGGCGCCGCAGGGAGTCCTTTAGGTGCGGGGGTCAAGCTCTTGATCTCCAGAACACATCGATCTCGCTCCCTGCGACCCATCGCTGCCACCATCGCGGCATGGACCAGCCAAGGGGGAACGCCATGACCGCACTCACCGAGCGCTTCAGCCGCGCCGTCGACTACGCCCGCATCGCCCACGCCACCCAGCTGCGCAAGGGCTCGAACATCCCGTACCTCTACCACCTGCTTGGCGTCGCCAGCTTGGTGATCGAGTTCGGCGGCAGCGAGGATCAGGCTATCGCCGGCCTGCTGCACGACACCATCGAGGATGGCGGTACCGTGCACGAGGCGGCAATTCGCGCGCAATTCGGCGCTGCCGTCGCCAACATCGTCAGGGACTGCACCGACGGCACCGCTGAAGGCAAGGCCAGCCACACCGATCCCGAGGCCAAACGCCGCGACTGGCTCGAGCGCAAGCTCGGCTACCTCGCGCACCTGCGGCAGTCACCGGACGCCACCCTGCTAGTCAGTGCCTGCGACAAGCTGCACAACGCTCGCGCCATCGTGCAGGACCTCGAAGATCCCGAGATCGGCACCCGCGTGTTCGACCGCTTCACCGGCGGCCGCGACGGCACACTCGGCTACTACCAGGCGCTGGCGGAAATCTTTTCGGCACGCGGAGTCAAGGCGGCCAGGGTGCTCGACACCACGGTGGACTGGATGCACGAGTTGGCTGGGGCGGAGCGGCGTGCGGCGTTGCCCTTCAGCACGCCTGCCGGATGAAGTGACCGCTGCCGCCGTGACGCCACTGCCGGCTTGACGAAAAGAGCCCCGCAAGCGGGGCTCCTTCGTTTTTACGCAGTTGCCAGCTCAGTGCTGCGCGTTCGCGCTGGCGCTGGCGTTGCCGTCGGCCTGTGCCGAGGTGGAAACGCCGCTGCGCGCCGAACCGTGGGCACTGGCCTGACCGCTGGCTTGGCCGCTGGCGTTGGCGGAGCCGTTGCCATGGGTCGAATCGGCATTGGCGGTGGTGCTGCCCTGGGTTGCGCCCGAGCCGGACACGTCGACCGACTGGTCCCCGGCGCTGCGCGCGGCGCTGGAAGCGTCCGACAGCAGCCCCGGCTTCGAAGCAGTCTCGCTGCCCGATGAAGTGCCCGAATCAGCCGAGGTGGCCTGCGACGCGTTGCCGGCGGCAGCCGTGCCGAGCGAACCGGCGCCCTGGGCGGACTGCGCGCCGGAGGCCGACACCTGCTGCGCCGTACCCATGGCGGTGTTGGCCGAACCCGCGGCTTCGCCTTCGGCGCTCGCCGTCGCCTGGCCTGCGGCATTCTGCGCGCGGTTCGCCGCGTTGCGGCTGCTGCTTTCAGCCGTCGAGACGGCCGAACGTGCCCGATTCGCGGCCTGGTCCGCGGCGCCGCTCACGGCGTCGCGTGTGGCGGCGGTGTCGAGGGCGCCGGTTGCGGACGAATCCAGTTGCGCCGCGCCGTTCAGCGTGCCATCGAGCGCACCGTTGCCGGCATTGGCGCCGGCCGCACCGGCCAGGTTGCCGGCGGCGTCAGCGGCGGCGTGGCCGTTCACCTGGCGGGTGGCCTGGCTGGCGGTGTCCGTCGCGGTGGCGGCGGTGCGGGCGGCACGCTGGCGCAGACGCTCCGCGCGCCGCTCGGCTGCCCGCGTGTTGATGTCGGGAGAGAGACGGCCCATGCCGCGGGCCGAACCGTCGAGCTGGCCGCCGACCTGGCCACCGACCTGACCCATGGTCGCGTTGACAGGGCCTTGCAGGCCGCCGGTAATGCCGCCACCGAGTCCACCGCCACCCAGGATCTGGGCGTGTACCGGAGCCATCGAGGCCAGGGCGAGGGCGCTGGCGAGCAGGGCGGTGTTGAGGGTCTTGTTGCGGAGAGTTGTGTTGCGCATGGGGTGGACCTCCTGCCAGCGGCCGATCCGCGGCTTCCAGGGTCCTTTACGTTTGCGCGCGGAAGATCCTTCCGTGCCGGCGGGCTGCAGTTGGTTGGTGTTCAGCTTCAGGGCGACAGCAAGCCATAGCCGCAGCGCGGGTCGCGGTTCGATGCGCCCAGATGGCGGGCCTCGCCGGCCAGTTGCTGCTGCGTCTGCGCAGCGGCATCCGCGTCGGGCGCGCCCAGCAGCTGCGCGGCCTTTCGCGCCACGATCGGCGCCGCGAACGAGGTGCCGCGCAGTGCGTTGCGGCCGTTGCCGACCACGCCGGACGCGCAGAAATCCACCTGGTCGCCGCTGCCGGCTTCGGGCAGCACGCGGTCGTGCGCATCGACGCCGCTGACGCCGATCACGCCCGGGTACGCAGCCGGAAACAACGGCGGCGCCGCCGGTCCATCGTTGCCGACCGCGCTGACCAGCACATGGCCGCGCGCGATCATCGCCTGCACCGCGCGCGCTAGCACCGGGTTGTCCGGGCCGACCAGACTGATGTTGACCACCGCCACGCGCTCGCGCGCCATCCAGGCGAGCGCGTCAACGAGATTCGAGGTGGCGCCGCCGACCGCGTCGCCGCACCACAGGTCGGCGGCATACAGCGTGTCCGGGTCGCCGGCGACGAGGCGTGCGGCGACCGCGGTGCCGTGCCGCGACGGGTTTGCCGTCTTGCAGCCGTGCCGCTCGATGCGTGCGCGTGCCAGCGCGGGGTCGGTCGGGTCGACCCCGCCATCGATCAGCCCTACGCGTTGTGCCGGTGCACCGGACGAGGGTGTCGCTGTGCTCGTCGCGCCGGCCACGTCGCCCTGGCCGGCGGGCAGGTAGAGATGCTGGTAAGTGAATGCCGCGCCCGGCACGGCCTGCTGCAGGGCGCGCAGGGCCCTGGCCGTACTGCGTCCGCGGGTGTCGTGCAGGACCACGAAATCCAGCCCCAGCGTTGCGTCCGCCGACGCTTCCCGATCCACTACGAAACCCAGCGCCTGCACCGCATCGCGTTGCGCCGCCGACAAGCCCATGGCGAGGAACTCGCCACGCAGGACCGGGGCGCCGTGAGGGTCGACGTCGACGCGCCGGGGTTCCCTGCGCAACAGCGTCTCAATCTGCAACTTGCGCGTGATGGCCAGCGGTCCGCGCAGCAGGTCGTCGACGCTGCGCAAGGGCGACGTCGGAACGACGGCGGGCAGGTTCGTGCCGGGCACCTGCAGGTTGGGCAGACCTTGCACCGGTCCGAGTATCTGCGCTCGCGCCGGCGTCGCGCCGGCCACGGCCAGCACGATGGCCAGCAACGGGACGAGCATGGCGGGCGGGCGGTGCAATGGCATGGCCGTGGGCCTCGGGAGCAACGGGGCCGGATGCTAGCATGGGCCCGCTTTACGCCCTCGAACTGCGCCGATGCGGGCGAGGGAAGGAATCCTCCCGTTCGGACGTAGTGGAAGGTGATGCGTGAATGCGAGCGACGCCGTGCGCGAAGGACTGATCCCGCTGCTGCCGCGCCTGCGCCGTCTGGCGCGGGCGCTGGCGGGCCAAGTCGCCGACGCCGACGACCTGGTGCAGATCGTGCTGGAACGCGCGCTGGCTCGTGCCGCGCAGTGGCGGCCGGACGCTGCGTTGGACAAGTGGGTGTTTGCGATCGCGCGCAACGCCTGGCGGGACGAACTGCGTGCGCGTGGCCGGACACAACATTTGTTCGCGCCCGAGGAAGCCGGTGAGATGGCTGCCGACCGCGCCAGCGCACAACCCGCGCAGCAGCTGGAACTGGCGATGGCGTTGGCGGCGTTGCCGCCCGACCACCGCGAAGTGGTGGCCCTGGTGCTGGTCGAGGGCATGTCGTACGGCGAGGCCGCCGAGCTGCTCGAGGTGCCGGTGGGCACCGTCACCAGTCGCCTGGCTCGCGCCCGCGCTAGCTTGCAGGCCCATCTTGGGAAAGACGCATGAACCCGATCGACGACGACACCTTGCAGGCTTATGTGGATGGCGAACTCGACGCCTCCGACGCCGCGCGCGTCGATGCCGCACTGACGCACGACGACGTGCTTGCCCGCCGCGTGCGGCAGGCGCGTGCCGTGCGCGCGCAGCTGCGCGCCGCGTTCGATCCGGTGCTCGACGAACCGGTGCCGGAGCGGCTGTCCGCCTTGCTGCAGCCGCCGGCTGCGCAGGCGGCGATACCTGCCGCGCCACGCGTCGCGTCTGCGGGCGGGCACCGCACGGGCGCCAAGCGCAGCCGCGCGCCGCACCGCTGGTTCGTGCCGGGCGCCGCGCTGGCCGCGTCGGTGGCGCTGCTCGCCGTGGCCCTGTGGTGGTGGCGACCCGGCGGCGAGCTGGTGCGCATGCAGGGCGACCAGTCGTTCGCCGCCGGCGTGCTGGAGCGCGCGCTCGATCATGCACTGGCGAGCGAACCGGATGCGAAGGCCCTGGTGTCGATTGGCCTGAGTTTCCGCAGCAACGACGGGCGTATCTGCCGCACCTTCGTGCTGCACCCTGCGCCAGCCCGAGCCGGCCTTGCCTGCCATGGCGACACGGGCTGGGAGCTGCCGGTGCTCGGTACGGCGGCCGCGCCGGAAGGCGGCGAATTGCGCCAGGCGGCGAGCGCCCTGCCGCCTGCGGTGCAGGCCGCGGTCGATGCCCGCCTGCGCGGCAACGTGTTCGACGCACGGCAGGAGCGCGCCGCGCGCGACGCCGGCTGGCGCTAGCTGTGCGGCAACGGCCATTACCGCCGCCGGGGGGCAACGGACCCTGAGCGGGAAGTTGACCTGCGCTTCGCAGGCGCGTCGCTACCGTGGGGGCAACGGCCTGGGCCGGTGCGCTGTGCTGCGACAGCCGGCGCGTCGGGACATTGCATGGCCGTTTCCACCTGCCGGGAGGAACCATCCGTGTCCGATGAAAATGCGAAGAAGCCGATCGATCAGCTTGCCGACACGGTGGCGCAGCTCAAGGAGATGCGGCACTACTCGAAGAACAACGTGGAAACGCTGACCGCCGCGTGGCTGCTGTTCGACGGCGAATTGTCCAGGCTGAAGCAGGCGGACAAGCTGGCCGACCTGATGGACCGCCAGGGGCAACTGCACGAGGCGCTGGAGACGGTGATCAACGATCTGGACGAGCAACTGGCGAAGATGCAGCCCGAACCCGAGCCTGGGGCATAGGCGACCGCGGAGCGTCGCTGGCACCCGCGCAGACCGCGTGGCGCGGGCCGGTCGTGCCGCGGCGCGATGGACGGTAGCGCGGCGTGCTGGCGCGTCGCTGGCCTGATATATATGCGCCTCAGGCTAGGGGCGGGCACGAACTTCCGGGGGCGGCGAGATGGTGGATGTTGAAAGCAGGGTGGAGGCCGATGGCGCTGTCTACCGGACGCTGCTGGAATCGACCCGGGCGATCCCGTGGAAGATCGACTGGGACAGCAAGCAGTTTGCCTACATCGGGCCGCAGATCGAGGCACTGCTGGGCTGGGCGCCGTCGAGCTGGGAAAGCGTGGGCGACTGGGCCAGCCGCATGCATCCGGAAGACCGCGACTGGGTGGTGGATTTCTGCGTGGCGCAGTCGCAGGCAGGAGTGGACCACGAGGCCGACTACCGCGCGCTGACCCGCGACGGCCACTACGTCTGGATCCGCGACGTGGTGCACGTGGTGCGCCGGCCCGACGGCACGGTCGATTCGCTGATCGGCTTCATGTTCGACATCAGCGAGCGCAAGCGCACCGAGCAGCAGCTGGTCAGCCTGCAGAGGGAGATGGAGGAGCTTTCCTTCCGCGACGGCCTGACCGGCGTGGCCAACCGGCGGCGTTTCGACGCGATCATCGAGCTCGAGTGGAGCAACGCGCGGAGCAACCGGCAGCCATTGTCGCTGCTGATGATCGATATCGACTATTTCAAGCAGTACAACGACTGCTACGGCCACCTGGAGGGCGATGCCTGCCTCAAGCGGGTGGCACGGCTGCTGAGTTCGGCGGCCACGCGTGCACGCGACCTGCTGGCGCGTTTCGGCGGCGAAGAGTTCGTGCTGGTATTGCCGGAAACCGACGCGGCGGCTGCCGCCAAGCTCGCCGACCGCTGCCGCGAACTGATCCTGGCCGAGCAGATTCCGCACGCGTCGTCGCCGATCGGTCCCGTGCTGACGATCAGTCTCGGCGTGGGCAGCATGATCCCGGGCTACGACGATGAAGGGCGGGCATTCATCGACACGGTGGACAAGCGGCTGTACCAGGCCAAGCAACACGGCCGCAACCGCATCGTGGCGGGGTAGCCCTGGCGTTCGCATCCGGCGAACACATTCCGATGGAGAACAGCATGGGCAGGATCATTCTTTTCGCGGCGCTGGCCATTTTCGCGCTGCCGGTTTTTGCCGCAACCCAGTCCTACGCCGATGCCAAGGCGCTGGCCGATCGCGACGAGGCCTCCGTGTCGAAAGCGCAGTCGGCTGCGCTACTCGCCTCGCAGAAGGCGGCGATCGAGCGGATCGTCACGGCCTGCGCAGGGGGCATGGGGCCGGCGGGCATGCCGCCGTTTGTCGTCGTGGTGGAACTGGACGCGGCCGGCAAGGTGGCCGCGACGTGGCGCGAGGGCAGCTCCGACTTTGCCGTCTGCTTCCAGAAGCAGCTGGGCACGCTCTCGCTGTTCACCCCGCCGCGCGCGCCGTTCTACACGTCGTTCGAGATGAGCATGTCGCCTGGGGATTGACGCCCTGCGTCGGCATCGCCACCGACGCAGGAAGGCCCCGCGTGCGGGGCCTTCCTGCGTCCTGCCTGGGCGAAGCGGCGCGGCCGATCAAGCCTCGGCTTCTTCCTTGTACGCATCCACCGGAATGCAGGCGCACTGGATGTGCTTGTCGCCGTAGACGTTGTCGACGCGGGCCACCGGCGGCCAGTACTTCTGCAGCTTCAGGCTGGCCAGCGGGAACACCGCCAGTTCGCGCGGGTAGGCATGGGTCCACTCGCTGCCGCTGACCATGGTGGCGGTGTGCGGGGCGTTTTTCAGCGGGTTGTCCTCGCGCTCCAGCTTGCCTTCCTCGATCGCGCGGATCTCGTCGCGGATCTGGATCATCGCGTCGATGAAACGGTCCAGCTCGTAGCGCGATTCGCTCTCAGTCGGTTCCACCATCAGGGTGCCGGAAACCGGGAAGCTCAGCGTGGGCGCGTGGAAGCCGAAGTCGATCAGCCGCTTCGCCACGTCCTCGGCGCCGATGCCGGTGGCGTCCTTGAGCGGGCGCAGGTCGAGGATGCACTCGTGCGCCACCAGCCCGTTGCGACCGGTGTACAGGGTGGGGTAGTGCGGCGCCAGCCGCCGGGCGATGTAGTTGGCGTTGAGCAGGGCGACCTGGGTGGCCTTGCGCAGGCCTTCCGCGCCCATCATCGCGATGTACATCCACGAGATCGGCAGGATCGACGCGCTGCCGAAGCTGGCCGCACTCACCATCGCGTTGCTGCCACTGCCATGCGTGCGCACGCCGTCCGCACCGAAGGCCTTGGGCAGGAACGGCGCCAGGTGCGACTTCACCGCGCACGGGCCCACGCCCGGGCCGCCGCCGCCGTGCGGGATGCAGAAGGTCTTGTGCAGGTTGAGGTGCGATACGTCCGAGCCCCACTTGCCGGGCTTGGCCACGCCGACCAGTGCATTCATGTTGGCGCCGTCGGTATACACCTGGCCGCCGTGCTGGTGGACGATGTCGCAGATCGCCACGATGTCTTCCTCGAACACGCCGTGCGTGGACGGGTAGGTGATCATCAGCGCGGCGAGGCGGTCCGAATACTTCCCGGCCTGCGCGCGGATGTCCTCCACGTCGACGTTGCCGTTGGCGTCGCATTTGGTCACCACCACGGTCATGCCGCACAGGTGGGCCGAGGCCGGGTTGGTGCCGTGGGCGGATTCGGGAATCAGGCAGATGTCGCGATGCGCTTCGCCGCGCGAGCGGTGATACGCGCGGATCGCCAGCAGCCCGGTGTACTCGCCCTGCGCGCCGGAGTTCGGCTGCAGGCTGACCGCGTCGTAGCCGGTGCACTCGACCAGCATCGCTTCCAGACCGTCGATCAGCTCCTTGTAACCCTGCGCCTGCGCGGCCGGGGCCAGCGGGTGGATGTTGGCGAACTCCGGCCAGGTGATCGGGATCATCTCGGCGGTGGCGTTGAGCTTCATGGTGCACGAGCCCAGCGGGATCATCGTGCGATCCATCGCCAGATCCTTGTCGGCCAGCGCACGCATGTAGCGCAGCAGCTCGTGCTCGCTGTGGTGGGTGTTGAACACCGGGTGGGTGAGGAACGCGCTCTTGCGCGCCAGGGCTGCAGGCAGGGCATCGGCGGTGGCGGCGTCCAGCGCATCGATGTCCGCGATGTTGCCGCCGAACAAGGCGGCCAGCGCGATCACGTCGGCGCGCGTGGTGCTCTCGTCGAGGCTGACGCCGACGCTCCCGCCGTCGATGCGGCGCAGGTTGATGCGTGCTGCGGCGGCTTTGGCGTGCAGCGCGGCGGCATCCACGCCGGTGACGTGCAGGGTGTCGAAGAACTCCTTGCCCACGGCGACGCTGGCCTGGCGCAACGCAGCGGCGAGGATCGCGGCCAGGCGATGCGTGCGGCGGGCGATGCGGACCAGGCCCTTGGGGCCGTGGTAGACCGCGTACATCGAGGCCATCACCGCCAGCAGCACCTGCGCGGTGCAGATGTTGGAAGTGGCCTTCTCGCGGCGGATGTGCTGCTCACGGGTCTGCAGGGTCAGGCGGTAGGCGGGTTTGCCTTCGGCGTCGATCGACACGCCGATCAGGCGCCCCGGCATCGAACGCTTGTACGCGTCGCGGCAGGCCATGAACGCGGCGTGCGGGCCGCCGAAGCCGAACGGCACGCCGAAGCGCTGCGAATTGCCCACCACGATGTCGGCGCCCCACTCGCCGGGCGCGGCGAGCAGGGTCAGCGCAAGCAGGTCGGTGGCCACCGCGACCAGGCCGCCGCGCGCGTGCACGGCGTCGGCGATGGCGCGGTAGTCGTGGATGCCACCGAAGGTGTCCGGGTATTGCAGCAGCACGCCGAACGCCTCGGTGCCGGCGGCGTCGGCATCTGCGCCGACCACCAGCTCGATGCCCAGCGGTTCGGCACGCGTGCGCACCACTTCCAGCGTCTGCGGGTGCACGCCGTTCGACACGAAGAACACGTTCGACTTCGACTTGCACGAGCGCTTGGCCAGGGTCATCGCCTCGGCCGCGGCGGTGGCCTCGTCCAGCAGCGAGGCGTTGGCGATCTCCATGCCGGTGAGGTCGGCGCACATGGTCTGGAAGTTGATCAGCGCCTCCATGCGACCCTGCGAAATCTCCGCCTGGTACGGCGTGTAAGCGGTGTACCAGGCGGGGTTCTCCAGGATGTTGCGCAGGATGACGTTCGGCGTGTGGGTGCCGTAATAGCCTTGGCCGATGAAGCTACGGAACACCTGATTCTTGCTGGCGATCGCGCGGATCTTCGCCAGCGCATCCTCTTCGGTGATCGCCGGCGGCAACGCCAGCGGCGCGGCGGACTTGATCGCGCCGGGAACGATCGCGTCGGTCATCGACTCCAGCGAATCGTGGCCGATCACATGCAGCATCTGCGCGATCTCGGCGTCGTCCGGGCCGATGTGGCGCTCGATGAACGCGCCGTGGTGTTCGAGGTCGCGCAGGGAAGGGGGGTTGGGGCTCATGGGTGGGCATCCGAAGGCTCGCGTGCCGTGCCGCACGCGGGGCGCCCCTCTGTCCTTTTGCCTGAGAGTTTGGAAACGCGATGGCTGCGCTTCGTGCCCCTTCGGCGCCGGATTCAACCGGTCTCTCCAGAGTGTTTGCCGCAGGATGGTATGGGGCCTGAGCGATTACGGGCGTTGCGTCTTCGGCAGCGGGCGCCCCCGGTCTGGGGCCGCCTGCTTCTCCCACCATGCGTTTACCGCGGCGATTATACAGGGCGAGCGGTGCGTGTTGCTGCTTGCCGGGGTGTGGTTCAGGAACGCTCCCGCGTTATGCTCGGACGTCCCGTTCCCCGGCCCACCGGAGCTCCCATGATCCGTATCGGCGAAATCGACCACGTGGTGTTGCGCGCCATCGACGTCGCCGCCTTGCAACGCTTCTATTGCGAGGTGCTCGGCTGCAGCGAGGAACGCCGGCAGGACGAGATCGGCCTGGTGCAACTGCGTGCCGGCGCCTCGCTGATCGACCTGGTGTCCATCGACGGCAAGCTCGGCCGCCATGGTGGCGCCGCGCCGGGCAGGGAAGGCCACAACATGGATCACCTGTGCCTGCGCGTGGAGGATTACGACGAGGCGGCGATCGTGGCACACCTGCAGGCGCATGGCGTGCGTATCGGTGAGCTGGGTTCGCGCTACGGCGCGAGAGGCGAAGGCCCGTCGATCTACCTGTACGACCCGCAGGGCAACATGATCGAGCTGAAGGGGGGATTTTCCTAGAGCGTTGGGAGGCTCGCTTGCAACGGCGGACAGGGCTGCAGCAGAACGGCACGCTGGTGCGGCGGCAGTCGCGGAGGCGCGCCCGGTGGTCCCCATGGCAACGCACCTGGCGCGTAGCATGGGTACTTTGGACATGAGTGTCGGCGCATGAACCTCGAGACAGATCGCGCTCTCCGCCTGGGCTTGACGTCCCTGATGGCCTTTGCGGCCTTGTTCGTGGCCACCCCCGCATGCAGCAGCGCGGGCGGTCGGGGTAGCCGGTTGCCGCTGACCACGCTCGCGGAGGTGCTATTGCCCGGCAGAGCCACGCGCTGGGACTACGCCAGCGTCGACCAACGAAGCCATCTTCTTTTCCTGGCGCATCTGGGCGACAGCGCCGTCGTCGTGTTCGACACCGCCCAGCGCAAGGTGGTGGCGACCATTCCCGACGTCAGCTCCGTCCACGGTGTGCTGTATGTGCCGGAGCTGGATCGGGTATACGCCTCGGCGACCGGCGCCGATGAAGTGGTCGCCATCGACGCCAAAACCTTCAAGATCATTGCGCGCACGCCGGCGGGGATTATCCGGACGGCATGGCCTATGCCCCGTACGTGCACAAGCTGTATGTCTCCGATGAACACGGTGGCACCGACACCGTGATCGGCGTACGGTCGAACGCCCGGGTGGCCACGATCCCGCTGGGCGGCGTGGTGGGCAACACCCAGTACGATCCGGTCACCCGGCACATCTTCGCGAACGTGCAGACTCGCAAGCAGCTGGTGGAAATCGACCCAGCTACCGACAGGGTGATCAGCCGGATCAGCCTTCCCGGAGCCGTCGGCAATCACGGCCTCTACATTGATGACGCCTCACGTCTGGCCTTCATCGCCTGTGAGGACAACAGCAAGTTGCTGGTGCTGGACCTGACCAGTCAAAAGGTGCAGGCCACCTTCGACGTTGCCGATGATCCGGATGTCCTGGCTTTCGATGCCTCGCTAGGCTGGCTCTACGTGGCCGGTGAATCCGGCGAGGTGTCGATCCTCAAAGTCACCGGGCAGGCCGTTCGACCGCTCGCTACCGCGATGCTCGGCCCGAATGCCCACGTCGTCGCCGTGGATGGCACCACGCACCAGGCCTATTTCCCGTTGAAGCCTGTGCTGGGCAAATCCAGGCTGCGAATCACGCGGCCCCGGCTCTAGGCTGGTTCATCGCCCCGACCGAAAGCGCGTGAAACCCACGCGCTCCGAATCCCACGACGCGGTGCACTTGTTCAGGCGCGCTGCTCCCTGCGATGTCCCCCGCTTTTGAGTGGCTCTACCGGCTCGGAAGTAGCCGTCAAGACTCGCAAATGATCTTTGACAGGCCGGCACCAACAAGGATGGCGGAGGGCGATTAGCCCCTGTTATCGGGGTAGGGCAGAGTTATCCAAGTTGGCGAAACGTGCTCTCGTTTGACATCCCGATAAGGTGTGTCGTCTCGGCGGTTACCCGTTACGCAGGGTTGAGGTGAACCCTGGGGCGACGCGTCGGCGCCCCAGGAGACTGCAGTGAGCGTCACCTTGCCTCCACCCTGGAACGAGGTCGCCGAATGGCCCAGTTGCAGCTGGTAGCCGCCGGCGGGCTGCTGCCAGTGCTGGCTCTTGCCGTCGAACTTCGCCAGCAGACGTGGGTCGGCGGTGGCCGTGAGATGCGCGGACTGGCCGGGCTTGAGGGTGACGCGGCACCAGGCGGCCAGTCGCCGCGCATTGTTCGAACCGGGCAGGGTCACGTAGAGCTGCGGCACGTCCACGCCGGCGCGCGAACCGCGGTTGGTCACGGTGAACGAGGCTGTGAGCTTGCCGTTGGCCACGTGCGGCGCGAAGCCGCTGTAGTCGAAGTGCGTGTAGCTCAGGCCGTAGCCGAACGGGAACAGCGGTTCGAGGTGCTGGCGCTGGTACCAGCGGTAGCCCACGTCGGCGCCTTCGATGTTGTAGTCCACGTCCTGCGCCGGCTGGCCCTGCGGCGGCAGGCCGATCGACGCCAGGCCTGCGCCTGGGATAGCAGGGCGCGGCAGTTGCGATTCGTCGCGCGGCCAGGTCAGCGGCAGGCGGCCGGAAGGATCGACCTCGCCGTATAGCAGCCGCGCGATCGCCTCGCCGCCAGCCACGCCGGGGTACCACGCTTCCAGCACGGCGCCGACCTTGTCCAGCCACGGCATCGCGACCGGACCATTGTTCTCCAGCACCACGATGGTGCGCGGGTTGGCCTTCGCCACCGCTGCCACCAGGGCATCCTGGTTGCCCGGCAGGGTGAGGTGCGGCGTGTCGAAGCTTTCCGCCACCCACTGCTCGACGAACACCACGACAACCTTGGCCTGCGCCGCCAGCTTCGCGGCGGCGGCGATGTCTTCGCCGCTGGCGTAGCTCACCGTGCCGTGCGCACGTTGGCTGATCGCGGCCAGCGGTGCGGACGGCTGGTAGATGCGCGGCCCCGGCCATTCGGAAGGAGGCAGGCCCGGCACCGCGTTGCCTTGCGGCGATTGCACCGCCGAGGAGCCGCCGCCGGTTAGCACACCCTTGTCGGCATGGCCGCCGATCACCGCCACGGACTGCGCGGCGGACAGCGGCAGCAGCGCGCCCTGGTTGCGCAGCAGCACCGCGCCGGCTTCCTCGGCGCGCTGCGCCACCTTGCGGTCGGCGGCGAAGTCGATGGGCGACTGCGTGGCCGGATGATCGATCACGCCGGCCGCGAACAGGCTGCGCAGGATGCGCTGGGCCATGTCGTCGATGCGCGACTGCGGCACCTTGCCAGAAGCGACCGCGGCGCGCAGCGGCTGGTCGAAGTACACCTCCTTGTCGAAGGTCTCGCCGGCCGATTCCTGGTCCAGCCCGGCCAGCGCGGATTTCGCGCTGCTGTGCACCGCGCCCCAGTCCGACATCACGAAGCCGGGGTAGTGCCAGTCGTGCTTCAGCACGTCGTTGAGCAGCCAGCCGTCCTCGCAGGCGTAGACCGTGTTGATGCGGTTGTAGGAACACATCACCGAGCCCGGGTGGCCGGTGGCGATAGCGATCTCGAAGGCGAGCAGGTCCGACTCGCGCGCGGCGGCGCGGTCGATATTCGCGCTCAGCGTGGTGCGGTCGGTTTCCAGGTCGTTGAGCGCGTAGTGCTTGATGGTGGAGACGAGGTGCTGGCTCTGGATGCCGGCGATGGCGTTGCCGGCGATCACGCCGGCCAGCAGCGGGTCCTCGCCCGCGTATTCGAAATTGCGGCCGTTGCGCGGGTCGCGCACCAGGTCCACGCCGCCGGCCAGCATCACGTTGAAGCCGCGGCGGTGCGCCTCGCTACCTATCATCGCGCCGCCTTCGCGGGCGATCGCCGGATCGAAGCTGGCCGCGGTGGCGAGGCCCGAGGGCAGGGCGGTGGCGCCGAGCTTGTGCGGCTTGGCTACGCCGAGACCGGCGTCGCTCTCTTGGATAGCCGGCAAGCCCAGCCGCGCGATCGCCGGGCCGTAGCCGGCGGAACCCAGCGCACCCGGCGCCATCACGTGGCCGTTCTCGGTGTCGGCGAAGTCGACGCGGATCAGGCGGAACTTCTCGTCCTGCGTCATCGCTTTCAGCACGAGATCGGCGCGCTGGTCGGGCGTCAGCCTGGCGTTCATCCACGGGTACGCGTCGCCGCTCGCGTTCGCGCTGGCGCATGTCCCGCCGAAGGCCAGCAGGGCCATGCCGATCAAGGAAGCGATGCGGGTCTTGTGAAGTGCCATGACGTCCCCTTCGTTATTTCGGAACAGATTGAAAGCATGCTCATCACGGGTGCCGGGTGGCAAACGCGTGACTCGGCAGGTACGGGTTGCGATTCGATGCGGCGATCACGGCCCATGCCGTCGCGGCAAGGCATGGCCGGTGGTAGTACCAGGCATACAGCGCCACGATGCGTGGCTCGGGCGTGGCGTAGAGGAAGCCGCCCGGCGAGGCTTGCTGCGCGATCGCGGCGAACAGCGTGTCCGCACTGGCCTCGTCGCCGACCCATCGCCAGGCGAGCGCGGCCTGCGCGGTGCCTTCCGTCCACATCCCGTCGCGGGCATCGGTAAAGGCGTAGCCGCCCTTGACCGCATGCCTGCGTTCGACCCAGCCCAGCGCGCGCTGCCATGCCTTCGGTGCGTCCGGCAGGAGTTGCGCCCAGAGCTGCACATCGAGGGCGGACGGCGAGCGCAGCGGCGTCCCGCCGTCGCCTTCGGTGCCCGTCCAGAAATGTCCGCTCGCGGCATCCCATTGCAGCGCGACGAAGTCACGGGCGTGCTTCGCCTGTGCGTTCCAGTCGCCGCCGGGTGCGGAGATCCGGGCCAGCCACGTGAACATCGCGGCCAGGTCGATGTTGTGCTCGGTCGATTTCCACGATGCCTTGCGCGGCACCCGCAGGTAGGACTCGATGCCGCCGTGGAAGCCGGCAGCGCCGTGCGCGCCCGACGCGTGGACGACGACCCAGTCGGCGAGATGCACGGCGGCATCGCGCCAGCGCGTTTCGCCAGTGGCGTCGTGCAGTGCCAGCAACGCCAGCGCGGTCCACGCGACGTTCCCGCAGGAGCTGCCGTCCTGGTACGCGCCGGAGTACTGGTGCGCGGCATCGACCCATTGCTTGCGTCGCGCATCCTGCCAGCCATTCGGCAAGGGCTTGTCGCCTGCGACAGCGCCTGCGCGATACGCATCGCGCAGGCGCGTGTCGTGCATGGCCGCGAGGCGCAGCGCTTCGCCGATGCGTTCCGCCTGTGGCCGCCTGCCGCAGGCGAGCAGGGCGATGACGGCGAGTGCGTTGTCGTAGGTGAACGCCGCTGAGTGCAGCGGTGGCAGGGCGGGCGCGTCTTGCCCGCGTTCGCTGTCGTAGCTGCGCAGCAAGACCGGAGTGTTGCCCGGCAGTGCATCGACGCGCGCGGCGATGGCGTCGCAGCCTGCACGCTCGAGCGCTGCAATCTCGGGCGTCGCGGACGCCGTGGTTGCCGCATGCACCGGCGTTGCCGTGGATGCGGCGAGCAGCAGGCAGGCGAACAAGGCCGCCACTCCCGCTTTCGCGGGAATGGCGGCAACCGGGGAGCTCGCCATGTTGTGTTGCCATCCCGCCATGGCACGTGGTTCGGCATGCGCCATGGCGGGAGCCTGTTGCACGGGCCCGGTCAGAAGTCCGCGCGCAGGCTGAGGTTGTAGCGGGTGTCGTCGCGGAAGAAGCCCTTGGGCACGGTGGTGCCGTTGGTGTCGATGATCTCGCGGCTCTTGAACGTCGAGTTCAACAGGTTGGCCACCTGCAGTGCCACCTTGACGTGCGGGGTCAGCGCGTAGATCAGCGAGCCGTCCAGCCGGCCCTGGGAGGCGGCCATGACCGGCAGGAACGGATAATCCGCCTCCTGGCCCGTGATGAGGAACTGCGAGCGCCAGTTCCACGCCAGTCGTGCCGACAGCGGGCCTTTTTCGTAATACGCGGTGAAGTTGAAGGTATCGCGGGACAATTCGCCGGGCGGCAGCTTGAGCTGGTTGACGCACTGCGTGGCCGGCAGATACGTGGCGGGGCAGTAGTTGACCACGCCGAAGGCCAGTCCATGCGGCTTGATGTAGGTGTAGTTGGTCTGCACGCCGAAGCCGGACAGCCAACCAGGCAGGAAATCGAATTTCTGCTGGTAGGCCAGCTCCGCCCCGCCCACGCTGCCCTTCTGGTCGAGGTTGGCCAGGCCCGCCGTGTACTGCTCCGGATAGGTCACGCCGTTGTTCGTCACCGTGGTGTCCACCACGTTGGTGATGTACTGGATGGTGTGGTTCAACTGCTTCCAGAACAGCATGCCGGTCAGCGAACCGGCGTTGCCGAAATACCACTCCTGGCTCAGGTCGAAATTGTGCGCCGTGATGGGCTTGAGGTATGGGTTCGTGCCGTTGTAGCCGTTGCCCACCGTCGGCTCGGTGCTGCCATTGGTGCCGTAAGGCAGCAGCCCGCTGATCGACTGGCCGGCCTCCAACTGGTTGAGCGCCGGCCGGAAGATCGACTCGGAGAATGCGAAGCGGGTGATGAGGTCGTCCGTCCAGCCGATCGCCAGATTGAAGCTGGGCAGCCAGTTGCCGTAGCCGTTGCTGGCCTTTATCGGGCTATACCCGCCGTTGGCAAAGGTCACGTATTGCTGCTGCTGCACCGAGGTGAGCGCGCAGAACGTGCCCGGCGAGGCTGGTTGGGTGCCGTTCTTTGTTATGCCCTGGCAATACTGCGCGACGGTGGCATTGCCGAGAGCCTGCTTCATGTCCGGCAGCAGCATGTAGCCCGCGGCATCGTCCTGGGTATGCACGTAGCGCACGCCGATGTTGCCGCTGATTTGCAGGCCGCTCAGGAAATCCAGGTTGCCGTTGCTGAAGTTCAGGCGGAGATAGGTGGCGTTAGTTTTCTCCCCGTTGGAGGAGATTTCCTGCGGCAGGTAATGCGTGCCCGGCACGAAGGTATAGCCGTACTGGTCGCGTTCGTAGTTGGTGTAGTAGGGACTCCACCAGCTCCAGCCCGGGTTGATGGCCAGCGACTGCTGGTTGATCTGCTTCATCGCGGCGACGGATTGCCAGAATTGCGATTGCGGGTTCAGGTTGAAGAAGGGCGCGACCACACCGAAATCGCCGTTGCTGAAGGCCGGCAGGTTGACGTGGTACGGGGAAACATTGCCGGGTGTGTTTGCGGCCGTGACCGCCAGACCATTCCCGCCAGCGTAGGGCGTGCTGATGTCCCAGAAGTAGCTGTATGGCGAGGAATACAGCGTTTCTTCCTGGTCGCTGTGCCGGAAGCCGAACTGGATGTTGTCCAGCGGACCCTTGTCCACGTCGAAGCTGCCGTCCAGGCGGAAGGCGCGCTGGTTGCCCCAGGATTTCTCCTGGTGATCCTGTGCTGCTGACCAATAGGTATTGTTGGGGTTGGCGAAATACTGGGCCGTCGTTTCGTTGGGATCGGGCGACAACAGTTTGATCGTGGGTACGTTGTCGCCGTGCGTGGCGACGTACCAGTTCGCCTGGGTCATCTGGCGAATGTAGTAGTAGGAATCCGAGTAATCGGAGTGGGTGTCCTGCGCGTCCAGGCTGAGGTGCAGCCGATCATTGACGTTCCACTTCAGGTTGAAGGCGTAGTCGTTGGTCACATAACGCCGCTTGAAAGCGGCGGTATCGAGCTGCGTCGGCACGCCGCCATAGGTGAACGGCAGGAAGGTCGATGCGGCCGGGTCGCCCGAGATAGTGCCGGACTGGAATACCCCGTTGGCGTCGTACACCGGCGTGGTGCCCGCCAGCGGCACGGCACAACCGGCCAGCGTCTGGCCGTTGCAACCATCCGTCGATGCCTGCAAGGTGTGCTCGAAGGTGGTTTCGGAGTCCGATGCCCGATTCCAGGTCAGCGCGGCCTGCCAGGTCTTGTCCGGGCTTTCCCATTGCAGGGCCAGTGCATGGCCGAAGCGCGTGCTGGTCTCGTCCTGGTGGCGAAGATCGCCCCCGACCGGCACGTAGCGATATTCGCCCGGCGCAAGGCCGGGAAAGGCGTCGGTTCTGCCGCCCGGCAGGTTGCAGTCATTGCAGCGCCGTTGGTAATCGACCACGGAAATCGCGTTGTCGGTCTGGTCGATGCGGTCGTAGGCCACGTTGGCGAGGAAACCGAAGCGGCCGATCCCGGTATTCCAGTTGTGGCTGAACAGGCCGGCGATCTGCGGCGTGCCCTTCTTGGCCAGGTCGCCCCAGTACCCGCCAAGGGTGATGGACGTCTGGGTATCCTTGTTGCTGTCGAAGGGCATGCGCGTGTGCAGGTCAATCGAGCCGGCGATGCCGCCTTCGATCATGTCCGCCGTCTGGTTCTTGCTCACCACCACCGAGCCGATCAGCTCGGGCGACACCGTCGAGAAATTGAGCCCCTGGCCGCCGCCGGCGGAGAACACCTCGCGGCCGTTGAACAGCGTGCTGGTGTAGGGCAGGCCCTGCAGGCTGATGTCCGAACCTTGGATCGAGAAATGGTCCGGGTCGGCGGCGACGCCGAAGGCACTGACAGCCACGCCGGGCACGCGTTGCAGGGCCTCGGTCACCGACAGGTCGGGCAGCGAGCCGGCGTCCTGCGCCGAGATGGCGTCGACCACGGTGTCGGCGTAACGCTTGATGTTCTGCGCGCGATTGAGGCTCGACGAGTAGCCGTTGACGGTCATGCCGGTGAGCTGCTTCGCCTCCTTCTCGTTCGCCGTCGTGGCAGCGTTCTTCTTTTTTGCAGCGACCTTCGAATCCTTCTTCGCGGCGGGTGCAGTCTGCGTGGTCTGGTCCGCATCCTGCGGCGCAGATTGCGCATGCGACGGGCCGGCCACGAACAGCGTCATCGCGATCGCGATGGGCAGCAGGCGCAGTTGACTGGCGCCGCCTGCAAGCGGATGCACGGATTGCTTCTTCACTTCGATATCTCCCCGGTTTTCAGTGAACGCTCGGCCAACGCAGTTCCGCCCCTCGACCTCGGTTTCTTCCGCCAGCCGTCCAGACCCCAGACCATCGCCCGCCGTCGTCGGCCAGGTACAACCCCGCATGCCTTCGTAGCCGGCGGGTGGAAGTTGCAGTCGCATGGACGGCTGGCGGCGGAGCCACCACAGGGCGCTTCGCGAACCACAGTCGACGGAGACTTCCCCCCTCCCTCCCTGCGTTGCGCCCCCGCACGACGAACTTCTGGACCCGTCGCAAGCTAATCAAATGTACCAGCGCTGTCAATAGAAAATACTAGCGCTGGTACTTTTGTACGAAATTACTGAAAATCCGAATGGTTGTGCGCGTTCCACTTGGGGTAGCATGGAACGCTGCAAACCATACGGGGGCGGGATCTGCAGATGCCTGCGAGAATCGAAGACGTCGCTGCGCATGCCGGCGTATCCACCAAGACGGTATCCCGCGTGCTGAACGGCAATCCGAGCGTGCGTGCCAGGTTGCGCACGCGGATCGAGGCCTCGATCCGTGCGCTCAACTACGTGCCGAATGCGTCGGCGCGCAGCCTGGCGGGGAACCGCTCGTACCTGGTCGCCTTGCTGTACGACAACCCGATGGCCGGTTCCAGCTACACCATGGAGCTGATCGTGGGCGTGCTGCAAGCGTGCAAGGGGACACCGTACAACGCGGTGCTGCATCCGTTCGACGCAGCGGACGACCTGGCCGCGCGGATCGACGGCTTCGTGGCCACGCACCGGCCGGACGCGCTGGTGCTGGTGCCGCCGCATGCGAACAACGCGAAGCTGCTGCAACGCCTCGACGAGCTGGACATTCCCTACGCGACGATCTCCTCCCGCCTGCACCAGTCACGCATCGACGTCGGTTTCGACGAGCGCAGGGCGGCCGCCGAGATCGTCGAGCACCTGCTTTCGCTCGGGCACCGGCGCATCGGCCACGTCGCCGGGCTACAGGGGCACGGCGCCCGCATCTGGCGGCTCGCCGGCTATCGCGACGCGCTGCGCCGGGCCGACATCGCTTTCGACGAGTCGCTGGTGGTGGACGGGGATTTCGCCTTCGCGTCGGGGGCGGCGGGTGCCCGGGCGCTGCTCGACCAGCGGCGCCCGCCCACGGCGATCTTCGCGGCGAACGACGACATGGCCTGCGGCGTGATGCGCGAGGCCTACGAACGCGGACTGTCGATTCCCGACGATCTGTCGGTATGCGGCTTCGACGGCACACCGGTATCGCAGTTGATCTCGCCCGGCCTGACCACGGTGCACCAGCCATGCCGCGAGCTCGGCTGCCTTGCCGTGCAAAGCGTGCTGCAGTCGATCCGCGATGCCTCCGCACCCCAGCAGGCACGGGTGCCCTACGAGGTGCACTTGCGCGCATCCACGGCCGCGCCCCGGAAACCGTAATATCCGTCCAGCACCGGCGCAGGAGACCTGGCGCGCGGATCGACGAAGCGGAGGGGCGGTGATCGACGACGAGGCCGGAGTGGTGATGCGCGGGCTACCCATGCCCGTCGGTGCATGCGCGGGTGAGGCGCCACCAGTGCGCCGTGCCGGCTGGCCGTTCATCGCGATCTACGGCATGGCCTACATGGGTCTGTGGATGGCGCTGCTGCCGCCCATCCTGGTGGGTCTGGCAATGCGTGTGAGCGAGATTACCCCGGCGCACGCGACGGGCAGCCTGTCGCTGGTGGTGGGCGTGGGGGCGCTGATTGCGCTGTTCGGCAACCCGTTCTTCGGCAGCCTCTCGGATCGCACGACCTCGCGCTTCGGCATGCGACGGCCCTGGCTGATTGCCGGCGCCGCGGGGGGAGTAGTCGGGTTGGCGGTCGTCGCGATGGCCGTGTCGGTTCCGCAACTGCTGCTGGGCTGGTGCATCACGCAACTTGCCTACAATGCGCAGTTGGCCGCGCTGACTGCAATCCTCGCCGATCAGATTCCAGCGTCACAGCGCGGCATGGTATCCGGCATCGTGGGTGTCAGCCTGCCGGTGGGTATGGTGGGCGGCACCTATCTGGTGGAGCTCCTTGCGTATTCCGCGCTGGCCATCTTTCTGGTGCCAGCGGTGATCGCCTTGGCCGGCGCATTCCTCCTGGCTTGGGTATTGCCCGACCATCATCTGGCTGCAATGCAGCGGCCGCGTTACGGGTGGCGCGAATTCCTGGGCAGCTTCTGGATCAATCCGCTGCGTTTCCCCGACTTCGCCTGGGCATGGGGCAGCCGTTTCCTGCTCTATGCCGGTGTCGCGCTGCTGATGACCTACCAGGAGTTCTATCTGATCCATCAGTTGGGCTGCGCCCCGGCTGCTGTGCCGCGGTGGATCTTTCTGTCGACCCTGGTGCAATCCGGTGCGGTAGCAGTCGCCAGTGTCGTGGGCGGCGGGCTGTCGGATGCCCGCGGGCGGCGCAAGGCTTTCGTCTGCGGTACGGCACTGATCTATGCGCTGGCCTTGTTGATGATCGCCTTTGCCACTTCGTACACCTATTTCCTCGTAGCCATGGCGATCACCGGCATCGCGCAGGGGGGATACCTGGCCGCGGATCTGGCGCTGGTGACCGATGTGTTGCCAGAACGAGAAACACATGCAGCCAGGAATCTTGGCATCTTCAACATCGCCAACGTCATGCCGCAGTCGCTGATGCCGGCAATTGCACCGGGCATCCTTTTGGCGAGCGGCGGGAGTTATACCGCCCTGTTCACCATGGCAGCGGCCCTCGTTGCGCTTGGAGCCTGGGCCATCCTGCCGGTGCGTGGCGCGCGCTGAAGATGGCCAACTTGTGTACCAAGCGTGGACCAAGCGCTCGAACGACCCCCTGAAAAGACGAAAGCCCGCATTGCTGCGGGCTTCGTTTACAATTGGTGCCCAGGAGAGGACTCGAACCTCCACGGAGTTGCCCCCGCTAGCACCTGAAGCTAGTGCGTCTACCAATTCCGCCACCTGGGCAGGTGTCACACCGCTCACCGAGCTGCGTGAGCCGCGTAATTTAGGCATCTGTCGGCGGCTTGTCAACACTTTTCACATCCATTCGCTGCGACGTGGCATGCTCCGCGGCGCAAACATCACAAGGACCTTGAGTGACCAGAAAAACTCCCCCCCGTTCCGGCCATCCCCAGGACTCGCGTGCCGCAAAGAAGCCCGCCAAACAAGCGCCGCGAGTCACCACTGCACCCGACAAGCGCAACAAGGCTGCCGCAGGCGCCGTGCGCGATCCCCATGCCGATCGCGAGGCGCGGCGTTATGCGCGCCCGATCCCCAGCCGCGAGGCGATCCTCGCCCTGCTCGAACAGCGTGGCGAATTGCTGACCGAGGCGCGCATCGCCGAGGCGCTGGACATCCACGATGAAACCGACCTGGAGGCGTTGCGCAAACGGCTCGCTGCGATGGTGCGCGACGGTCAGCTGCTGCTGGGCCGGCGCGGTGGCTACGCGCCCACGCAGAAGCTCGACCTGATCGCCGGCGTGGTGCTGGCCAATGCCGAGGGCTATGGCTTCCTGCGCCCGGACGAGGGCGGCGACGACCTGTACCTGTCGCCGCAGCAGATGCGCGCGGTGATGCACGGCGATCGCGTGCTGGCCAGCGTGGTCGGCATCGACCGCCGCGGTCGCCGGCAGGGCGCGATCGCCGAGGTGCTGCAGCGCCGTTCGCCGCGGCTGGTCGGCCGGGTGGTGATCGACAACGGCGTGACCCTGGTGACGCCGGACGACCGCCGCCTGAACCAGGACGTGATGATCAAGCCCGGCCGCGAGCTGGGCGCGCGTTCCGGCCAGATCGTGGTGGCCGAGATCACCGACCCGCCGACCCTGCAGCGCGGCCCGATCGGCGAGATCCGCACGGTGCTGGGCGAGCGCCTGCAGCCGTCGCTGGTGGTGGAGATGGCGATCGCCAGCCACGACCTGCCGCACGAATGGCCGGCCGAGGTGCTGCGCGACGCGGCGCAGGTGGAACCGGCGGTGACCGCCGCCGAGCGCGAGGGCCGCACCGACCTGCGCCAGCTGCCGCTGGTGACCATCGACGGCGCCGACGCGCGCGACTTCGACGACGCGGTATACGCCGAGCCCAAGCGTGGCGGCGGCTGGCGCCTGATCGTGGCGATCGCCGACGTCTCGCACTACGTGCAGGTCGGCAACGCGCTGGACAAGGAAGCGTTCGAGCGCAGCACCTCCACCTACTTCCCCGGCTTCGTGGTGCCGATGCTGCCGGAGACGCTGTCCAACGGCATCTGCTCGCTGAACCCGAGCGTCGAGCGACTGTGCATGGTCTGCGAGATGCTGGTCGACACCGAGGGCAACGTCACAAAGTCGAAGTTCTACGACGCGGTGATGCTGTCGCATGCGCGGCTGACCTACGACAAGGTGTGGCAGGCGGTGGGCCTGCGCGAAGCGGACGCGCGCCACGAGGTGGCCGATGTGCTGCCGCAGCTGGAGCACCTGCATGCGCTGTACAAGGCGATGGCGGGCCAGCGCAAGCGCCGCGGCGCGATCGACTTCGAGACGCCGGAGGTGAAGTTCCGTCTCGACCAGACCGGTGGGGTCGAATCGATGGGCGCCACCGAGCGCAACGACGCGCACAAGCTGATCGAGGAATGCATGATCGCCGCCAACGTGCAGGCGGCGCTGTTCCTGGAGAAGAAGAAAATTCCCGCGCTGTTCCGCGCGCATGAGCCGCCGCCGGCGGAGAAGTACGAGGACCTGCAGCAGTTCCTGCGCGAGTTCAAGCTGCGCATGCCGCCGGTCGACGAGGTGACGCCGGCGGACTTCGCCGAAATCCTGCGCATGGTGCAGGATCGTCCCGAGCGCGAACTGATCCAGAGCGTGCTGCTGCGTGCGCAGAGCATGGCGGCGTACCAGCCGGACAACCGCGGCCACTTCGGCCTGGCGCTGCAGGCGTACGCGCACTTCACCTCGCCGATCCGCCGCTACCCCGACCTGCTGGTGCATCGCGCGATCCGCTACGCGCTGAGCGGGGGCAAGCCTTCCGACTACGCCTATACGCCCGCCGAGATGGCGGCGATGGCGATCCACTGTTCGCAGCGCGAGCGCCGCGCCGAGGAGGCCGAGCGCGACGTGGACGAGCGCTTCAAGTGCGCGTGGATGGAAAAGCACATCGGCAGCGAGTTCGACGGCGTGGTCACCGGCGTCACCTCGTTCGGCCTGTTCGTGGAACTGGACGAGTCGAAGGTATCCGGCCTGGTGCACATCAGCCAGCTGATGAACGACTACTACCACTTCGATGCCACCCGCAAGCTGCTCAGGGGTGAGCGCACCGGCGCGCAGTTCCGCCTCGGTGACCACGTGCGGATCAAGGTGCTGCGCGCCAGCCTGGAAGACCGCAAGATCGACTTCCGGCTGGTCTCGCCGCGCACGCCGGCCGCACCGCTGGCCGGCAGCGGCAAGGCCTACGACTATGCCGCCGCGGGCGAGCGTTACTCACTGCCGAAGAAGGCCGCCGCTACGGCCAAGGCACCGGGCATGTTCGGTCGGGCGGCCAAGGCGATCGGCCGCGCGTTTGGTCGCAAGGAGGTCGAGGTCGCTGCACCGCCGGCGCCGGCCCCGCGCAAGGCCGCGGTGAGTGATCATCCGCCGTCGCGTGCAGCGGCGGCAACGCGCCAGCAGGCTGGTGGTGGGCAGCAGCAGGGCCGCAAGGTCGAGCCGTCATCCGACCGTCGTCCGCGCAAAGGCGATTCCGCCAAACGCGGGCCGGTCCCCGCTGCCGCCCCGCAGACGCCGAAGAAACACGCTGGCCGCAAATCGAAACCGAAAGGCAAGTCATGAGCGAGAGCTGGATCGTCGGTATCAATCCGGTGGAAGGCGCGTTGAGCAACGACGCCGAGCGCGTGCGCGAGGTGCTGGTGGAGAACGGCCAGCGCAATGCCCGCGTGCTGGAGCTGGCCGAGCGTGCGCAGAAGCTGAAGATCCCGGTGCAGCATCGTCCGCGCGACGAGCTGGACCGGCTGGCCGGTGAGGCCCGCCACCAGGGCGTGGCCGCGCGCTATGAAGCGGCGCCCGCGGCGCATGAGAGCGACCTGCCCGGCCTGCTGGAGCGCGACGGCAGCGACGCGCTGGTGCTGGTGCTCGACGGCGTCACTGACCCGCACAACCTCGGCGCCTGCCTGCGCAGCGCGGCGGCGGCGAAGGTCACCGCGGTGATCGTGCCGAAGGATCGCGCGGTGGGATTGACACCGGTGGTGCGCCGGGCCTCGGCCGGCGGTGCCGACCGCGTGCCGCTGATCGCGGTGACCAACCTGGCGCGCACGTTGCGCGAACTGAAGGACGCCGGCGTGTGGATCACCGGCCTGGCCGGCGACACCGACACCACCGTCTACGGCGTGGACTTCCAGGGACCGGTGGCGCTGGTGCTGGGCAGCGAAGGCGAGGGCCTGCGCCGACTGACCCGCGAGTTGTGCGATTTCGTGGCGAAGATCCCCATGCCGGGCACGATGGAAAGTCTCAACGTCTCCGTCGCCACCGGCGTCGCGCTGTTCGAGGCCCTGCGCCAGCGTGGAGCGAAAAGATGAATTTTTTCTGGTACGACTGGGCCGGCTATCTCGGCGTGGCGCTGGTGCTGCTGGCGTTCTTCCTGTTGCAGGAGCGCAAGTTGCAGGGCAGTGGCCTGGTCTACCAGTTGATGAATGTGCTGGGCGCGATCGGCGTGATGCTGTCGCTGGGCTTCGGCAACTTCAATCTGGCGGCGTTCATCATGCAGGTGGCGTGGTTGCTGATCGGCAGCTACGGCATCGTGCGTGGCATCAAGCGTCGACGCGAGGCTCGCGAGTTGCCGTAGCGGCGGCGTGCGCAGGGACGACCCTGTGCGCTTTCCCATTGCGGGGACGGCCCTGCCACACACAGAGGAACACCACATGGCGTGGATCTATCTGCTGCTGGCCGGCCTGTTCGAAGTGGTCTGGGCTATCGGCCTCAAGTACACCGAAGGTTTTACCCGGTTGTGGCCCACGGTCGGCACGTTGGCGGCGATGGCGGTCAGCATCGTGCTGCTGGCGATGGCGGTGAAGACGCTGCCGATCGGTACCGCCTATGCGATCTGGACCGGCATCGGCGCGGTCGGCGCAGTGGTGCTGGGCATCATGCTGTTCGGCGACCCGGCCACGCTGCCGCGGCTGCTGTGCGTGGCGCTGATCGTGGTCGGCATCGTCGGCCTCAAGCTTACCGCCGGCTAGCTGAAGAACAGTAGGGCGGGCACCGTCCGCCGCTCTCGCGGAAATCATTCAACTGCAAAAGCCGGCGGGCGGTGCCCGCCCTACGGAGCGGCGTGCGTTCCCGGTTCACTCGCCGAGCTTGGTGGTTTCCGGGCTCGAGGTAAGGTCGCGCTTGCTGCGCTGCTTGTCCAGCGGCTCGCCAGTGACCTGGAACCACACGTTCTCGGCGATGTTGGTGGCGTGGTCGCCGATGCGCTCGATGTTCTTGGCCATGAACAGCAGGTGGGTGCACGGCGTGATGTTGCGCGGGTCTTCCATCATGTAGGTGAGCAGCTGGCGAAAGTAGCCGGTATAGGCCTCGTCCAGCACCACGTCGTCCTTCCACACCTGGTAGGCGCGTTCGGCATCGCGGTCGCGGTAGGCCACCAGTACCTGTCGCACTTCGGCTGCAGCCAGCGCGGCCAACTGGTGCAGGCCGCCGACCGGAGCCACCGGCGCCACCATCGACAGCGGGATCGAGCGCTTGGCGACGTTGGCGGCGTAGTCGCCGATGCGTTCGATGTCCGAGGCAATGCGCAGCGCTGCGTACACGTTGCGCAGGTCGCTGGCCATCGGCGCGCGCAGCGCCAGCAGGCGCACCACGTCGTGGCCGATTTCCTGTTCCAGCTGGTCGATCGCGTCGTCGTTGCCGACCACGCGCTGGGCGGCGCGCTCGTCGCGCCGCTCGAGCACGTCGATGGCCGCTTCAAGCTGCGTCACCGCCAGTTCGCCCATGCGCACGATCTCGCCGGTGAGCCGGGCCAGTTCGCTGTCGTAACTCTTGATGATGTGGTCGGTGCCGGTGTTCATGTATGCCTCGTGTCTTGTCCCTTCTCCCTCTGGGAGAAGGTGCCCGAAGGGCGGATGAGGGTGCGGGCGGAGTGAGGTGACAAGGCTTGGCCCATACCCTCACCCCCAACCCCTCTCCCATGGGGAGAGGGGCCTTGATCAGCCGAAGCGCCCGGTGATGTAGTCCTCGGTCTGCTTCTTGCCCGGTTTGGTGAAGATCTTCTCGGTCTCGTCGAACTCGATCAGCTCGCCAAGGTACATGAAGGCGGTGAGGTCGGAGACGCGCGCCGCCTGCTGCATGTTGTGGGTGACAATGACGATGGTGAACTGGCTTTTCAACTCTTCCACCAATTGCTCGATGCGGCTGGTGGCGATCGGGTCGAGTGCCGAGGTGGGTTCGTCCAGCAGCAGCACTTCCGGCCGCAGCGCGATCGCGCGGGCGATGCACAGGCGCTGCTGCTGGCCGCCGGACAGGCCGAGCGCGTTCTGCTTGAGCTTGTCCTTCACCTCGTCCCACAGCGCGGCGCTGCGCATGGCCTGTTCCACGCGACCTTCCATGTCCGGCTTCGACAGCCTCTCGTGATGGCGGATGCCGTAGGCGACGTTCTCGAAGATCGTCATGGGGAACGGCACCGGCTTCTGAAACACCATGCCGACCTTGCTGCGCAGGCGGTTCAGCGAGTAGCCGGGATCCAGGATGTTCTCGCCGTCCAGTTCGATCGAACCTTTCGCCTCCTGCTTCGGGTAGATCGCGTAGATGCGGTTGAAGATGCGCAGCAGGGTCGATTTGCCGCAACCGGACGGGCCGATGATCGCGGTGACCTGCTTCTCCGGAATGTCCATGCTGATGTTTTTCAGCGCCTGGAACCCGCCGTAGTAGAAGTTCAGGTCGCGCACGATGAGCTTGGGTGCGACGGCTGCTGCCGCCGCCACCGGCGCGGGATTCGTGGCGAGGGCGGAATCAGTCATGGGATACCTTGTTGCGGGAAAGGATCAGGCGCGAGGCCAGGCTCAGCAGCAGCACGAACATGGTGACCACGAACGCGCCGGCCCAGGCCAGGGCGTGCATGGCGTCGCCCGGGTCGTTGGCGTACTGGTAGATGATCTGCGGCAGGCTGGACATCTTGTCCATCGGGTTGAACGCCATGTAATTGTTGCCGAACGCGGTGAACAAGAGCGGCGCGGTCTCGCCGCTGATCCGCGCCAGCGCCAGCAGCACGCCGGTGATGATGCCCGAGCGCGCGGCGCGGATCAGGATCTGCAAGGTCAGCTTCCACTGCGGCACGCCCAGCGACAGCGCCGCCTCGCGCAGCGTGGACGGCACCAGCCGCAGCATCTCGTCGGTGGTGCGCACGATCACCGGCAGCGCGATCAGCGCCAGCGCCACGCCGCCGGCGAAACCGGAGAAGGTGGTCTTGCCGTGGGTGAGGGCGGTGCTCGGCAGCACGATGATGGTGTAGACGAACAGACCCATCACGATCGATGGCGCCGACAGCAGGATGTCGTTGAGGAAGCGGATTGATTCGCCCAGCCGGGTGCGGTTCGCGTATTCGGCCAGCCAGGTGCCGGCCAGCACGCCGATCGGGGTGGCGAGGCCGATGCCGATGAAGTTGATGATCAAGCTGCCGGCCATCGAGTTCAGCAGGCCGCCGTCCTCGCCATAGGCGGTGACCTTGGTGAACAGCTTCAGGTCCAGCGCGCCGATGCCCTGGCGCAGGGTTTCCCACAGGATCCAGGCGAGGAAGGCCAGGCCGACCAGGGTGGCCAGCATGCTCAACGACATGGCGACCGCGTTGGTGACGCGGCGGCGCAGGTACAGCGCGCTCATCAGCGTCCCTCCTTGCTGGCCAGCCGGCGCAGCATTAGCCGCGCGATCAGCAGCACGATGAAGGTGACCACGAACAGCAGGAAGGCCAGCGCCATCAGCGCGGACTTCTGCAAGCCGACCGCCTCGCTGAACTGGTTGGCGATGGTCGAGGCGATCGAGGCGCCCGGATCGAGCAGCGACGCCGACAGGTGCATCGCATTGCCCAGCACGAAGGTCACCGCCATGGTCTCGCCCAGCGCGCGGCCGAGGCCGAGGAAGATGCCGCCGATCACCGCCGAGCGGGTATATGGCAGCACGATGTCCCACGATACTTCCCAAGTGCTGGAGCCAAGCGCATAGGCCGACTCCTTCAATCGTGTCGGTACGGTCTGGAACACCTCGCGCATCACCGAGGAGATGAACGGGATGACCATGATCGCCAGCACGATGCCGGCCACCAGGATGCTGGCGCCGAACGGGTAGTCGCTGCCGAACAGCTTGCCGATCAACGGCACGTGTTCGGCCACCCACGACAGCTTGCCGTCGTCGGGCTTGTTGCCGAGGTTGCTGGTCAGCCACGGCTTGATGTGGTCGGCGAAGAACGGGGCGAAGATGAACAGGCCCCACATGCCGTAGATGATCGAGGGAATGCCGGCCAGCAGTTCGATCGCCGAGGCGACCGGCGTACGCAGCCAGGTCGGCGCGACCTCGGAAAGATAGACCGCTATGCCGAAACTGATCGGCACCGCGATCAGCAGCGCGATGAACGAGGTGACGACCGTGCCGTAGACCGGCACCAGCGCGCCGTAGACCTCATTGCCCGGATCCCACTCCGCACTGACCAGGAAGTGCCAGCCGAACGCGCTGAACGCGTCGCGGCCACCCCACAGCGTGGCGCCGGCGGCACCGAGCAGGGAGGCCAGCACGAGCAGCGCACAGCCCTTCAACAGCCAGCGGAACAGCCGCTCGTGGCGGGCATCGCGACGGCTGCGCTGTTCCAGGATGTCGGGAGCCGGGATGGCCGTTTCGGTCGCTGGCATGAGGATCCAGTAGTGCGGATAAAAACTTGAAATCCCCCGCCGACAGGATCGGCGGGGGATTTCGTTTCACGGCATCAATGCTTGAACTCGGACGCCCAGTACGCTTCGATCTGGCTGACCAGCGAGGCCGGCAGCGGCACGTAATCGAGTTCGCTGGCAGCCTGCTGGCCGTGTTCCAGCGCGGACTTGAAGAAGTCGAAGGCGACCTTGCTGTTGCCGGCGTTCTTCGGCGACTTGTACATGATCATCCAGGTGGTGGCGGTGATCGGCCACGCCTGCTTGCCCGGTGCATTGGTCATGATCAGGTTGAAGTCCTTGGCGCTGGTCCAGTCCGCCGTGGCGGCGGCGGCGGCGAAGGCATCGGCGCTCGGCTTCATGAAGTTGCCGCTGGCGTTCTTCAGGTCGACCCAGGCAAGCTTGTTTTTCACCGCATAGGCGTATTCGACGTAACCGATCGAGCCCTTGATCTGGCGTACGTACTGCGACACGCCTTCATTGCCCTTGCCACCCACGCCGGTCGGCCATTCCACGGCGGTGCCGAACTTCACCTGGCTGGCCCACTCCGGGCTGACCTTGGACAGGTAGTTGGTGAAGTTGAACGAGGTGCCCGAGCCGTCCGAGCGGTGCACCACGGTGATCTTGCCGGCCGGCAGGGCCAGGCCGGCGTTCAGCGCGGCGATCTTCGGATCGTTCCAGTTCTTGATCTTGCCCAGGAAGATGTCAGCCAGGGTGGCGCCGTCCAGCTTGATCTGGTCGGCCTGCACGCCGGAGATGTTGACCACCGGCACGATGCCGCCGACGACGATCGGGAACTGGCCCAGGCCGAATTTCTTCAGGTCCTCAGCCTTCATCGGCGCGTCGGAGGCGCCGAAATCGATGGTGCCTTCCTTGATCTGCGCGATACCCGCGCCGGAACCGACCGACTGGTAGTTCAGGTGGTTGCCGGTCTTCTCGGCGTACGCCGCCGACCACTTGGACATGACCGGGTAGACGAAGCTGGAGCCGGCACCGGTAATGTCGGTGGCGTGCGCGGCTGCGCCGAAGGTCGAGGCCACGGCAAGCGCGGCCACGGCAGCGAAGCGAAGTGGAGTTTTGTTGATGGTCAACACGGTAGCTCCTTGGAGGGAAGTCGGATGCGACCCCACCATTTCAGGCTTTTCGTGTTGCCATTGGATGAAATGAATGTTGCAGGCATATGACAAACTGTCACATGGCCGTTTCATGCGGGCTGAGCCTGGCATTCGGCGACGCACGACGGCCGCAGCCGGTGGTGGCGCGCCTGCACGACGGATCAGGCGGCGTCGAGGCCGCTGCGGGCCTGCTCGAACAGTTCCAACTGGCGCCAGCGGTTGACCACGCTGCAGAACAGTTCGGCGGTGCGCTCGGCGTCATACACCGCCGAGTGTGCCTCGCGGCTGTCGAACGCGTGGCCGGCGGCCAGCACCGCCTTGCTCAGCACGGTCTGGCCGTAGGCGAGGCCGCCGAGGCTGACCGTATCGAAGCAGCTGAACGGGTGGAACGGATTGCGCTTGTGGCCGCAACGACGCACCGCCTGGTTCAGGAAGCCGAGGTCGAACGCGGCGTTGTGGCCGACCAGGATCGCCCGCTGGCAGCCGGCCGCGCGCACCGCCTCGCGCACTACATGGAAGATATGGTCCAGCGCCTGCCTCTCGGCCAGCGCCCCGCGCAGCGGGTTGGTCGGGTCGATGCCGGTGATCTCCAGCGAACGCGGGTCCAGATTGGCGCCTGAAAAAGGCTCCACGTGCGTGGATACGGTGGGCTGCGACCGCAGGTAGCCACCTTCGTCCATGGTCAAGGGCACCGCGGCGATCTCCAGCAGGGCGTCATGCTCGGCATCGAAGCCGCCGGTTTCCACGTCAATCACCACCGGCAGGAAACCGCGAAACCGCTCAGCCATGCGCGGCGCGGTAATGTTGTTGCTGGGAATATCCATCGACGAAGCATATCAGCCGCATCATGCGGCATGAGATGCGCACTTTCCTGCGGTGTCGTGGTGCTGTCTTTGATTTGTCATCAAATCTGCACCCAACCGTAAAATTCCCGGGTCAGAATTGTTAACCAATCGCTAGCCAGCCATCGGATCGAGGGGGCGATCGAGATGCTTTTCACCCACTTGCGGAGAATCACATGCGTTCCAAACTGATTGCGGTGGCGATTGCCGCCGGCCTAGGCCTCACCAGTGTTGCAGCTTCCGCGGCGCCGGCGCAGAGGGCGCCGGCGCAGAGCAGGACGGCCGCCGCCAACAATGGCGAGATCGAACAGCTGAAGGCACAACTGGCCGCGCTGCAGTCCAAGGTGGACGAACTGGAACAGCGCACCGACGCCCAGTCCGAGATCAACGTCAGCACCGGCCAGGCGGTGGAGAAGGCCACCAATGTGACGGCGGCCAGCGACAAGAAGCTCGCCGCGCTGTCGAAGGCGATCAACAACACCACGCTGTCGGGCAAGATGTTCTTCGACTTCACCAGCATCGACGACAAGAACAGCGACAAGGGCAAGAGCGACAAGTCCGGCATCGGCATGGACGTGAAGCGCTTCTACCTCGGTATCGACCACCAGTTCAACGATATCTGGTCGGCCAACCTGACCACCGATTTCAACTATGTCAGCAACGATGGCCAGACCAACCTGTTCGTCAAGAAGGCCTACGTGCAGGGCAAGTTCGACCAGGCTGCGGTATTTCGCATCGGTTCGAGCGACTTGCCATGGATCCCGTTCGTCGAGAAGTACTACGGCTTCCGCTATGTCGAGAACGTCCTGACCGACCGTCTGAAGTACGGCACCTCGGCCGACTGGGGCCTGCACCTGGGTGGCGACATCGGCGCCAGCAAGTCGCTCAACTATGCGGTGTCGGTGGTCAACGGCAACGGCTACAAGAACCCGGGCCGCAGCAAGGGCGTGGATTTCGAAGGCCGCGTCGGCTTCGTGCCGTTCGAGAACATGATCGTGGCGGTCGGCGGCTACAGCGGCCATCGCGGCCAGGAGACCGAGAACATCGATGCGCAGCATACCGCCACGCGCGGCGACTTCATGGTGGCCTATGCCAGCAAGGACTTCCGCGTCGGTGCCGAGTACTTCACCGCGAAGAACTGGAACAACGTGCGCACCCTGTCTTCGGACAAGGCCGACGGCTACTCGCTCTGGGGTAGCGTGGCGGTGGCTGACAACGTGAACATCTTCGCCCGCTACGACAATGCCAAGCTCAGCAAGAGCCTGGATCGCGATGCCAAGGACAGCTATTACAACGCCGGCGTCGAGTACCAGGTGACCAAGGGCTTCAAGCTGGCCGGCGTGTGGAAGCACGGCAAGGTCGAAAAGTCGGTCACCACCCCGGTGCCGCCGCACGTGCAGAACACCAAGACCAACGAGATCGGCGTGTTCGGCGAAGTGTCATTCTGATGCCATGCCACTGACACGTGCAGGCGACACGCTGCCTGCACGGGTTGAGTGACAGACGGTCTATCGCAAGGGAGTTCCACCCAGGGAAGGAAAACGGCGGGCATCAGCCCGCCGTTTGCTTTTCCGCCGTCGGGCGGACCGTGGTCAGCGATGGTCCAGCGTGGCCCCGGTCAGCAGGCCGCGGGCCAGCATGCTGCACTGGCGCCGGTACAGCAGCAGCTGCCACTGGCGCCCGCCGAGTTGCCGCCACAGCACCGCCGAACGCACGGCGGCGAGCAGGTTCGTGCGCACCTTTTCCACCACGGCGGTCTGCTGCAATTGCTGCGGGTTGCCGCTGACCATCACTCGCGGCTTGAGGATCGACAGGGTCGATGCGTAGACCTCGGCCAGCCGGCTGCTGACCTGGCTGGAATCCTGGCCGAAATGCTCGACCTGCCGCTGGGCGGCGATAATTCCCTGCTGCAGTTTCTCCAGCAGGTCCGCGCGCGATGACAGGCTGCGCTCCAGCCGCATCACGGTCACCGTCATGCGCGTCACCGACATGTCCGGGGTGCTTTCGTCCAGTTGCGCAATCAGCGTGCGCAGGCCGAGCCGCACGTTCGAGATGTTGCCGTACACGCCGACCACCGAAGGCGCGTCGATGCGAAACACGCTGGCCACGCTGGCCTCCATCGCGGCTTCGTCGCAGCGCCCCTCGTTGGCCAGCTGCTGCGCCAGTGCACAGGCCTGGAATAGGCCGGCGAGGGCGAGCACGCGCTCTTCGGTCATGGAAAAAGTTTCAAACACGAGCTTGCGATTCTCCTGCGGGATGCGTGGGGAAGGATTGGAATGGCGGCAGCAGGCTGCCGTAGGGCGCGTCGGTGGCGGCGATCACCGCGCCGCCGAGGCAGACCTCGCCATCGTAGAGGACCACCGATTGCCCGGGGGTGACGGCACGCTGGGGTTCGTCGAAGCGTACCTCAAGTCCGTCGTCGGTCACCCCGACCTCGCAGGCCTGGTCGGCCTGGCGGTAGCGGGTACGCGCGGTGCAGCGGAAATGGGTGGCCGGCGCGGCGCCGGCAATCCAGCTGGGCAGCTCCGAGCGCAGCCGGCGTGAATACAACCAGCGGTTCTCGCCGCCCTGGGCCACGTACAGCACGTTCGCCGCCACGTCCTTGCCGACCACGTACCACGCCTCGCCGCCGGCGCCGTGGCGGCCGCCGATGCCCAGCCCGTTGCGCTGGCCCAGCGTGTAGTACATGGCGCCCTGGTGTTCGCCGACCAGCTCGCCGGCGGGCGTGCGCATCTCGCCTGGGCGAGCGGGGATGTACTGGGCCAGAAAGCCGCGGAAATCGCGCTCGCCGATGAAGCAGATACCGGTGGAGTCCTTCTTCGCGTGGGTAGGCAGCCCCGCCGCGCGGGCCATCTCGCGCACACGGGGCTTCTCGATCCCGCCCAGCGGGAACAGTGTGGCGGCCAGCTGCTGCTGACCCAGTGCGTGCAGGAAATAGCTCTGGTCCTTGGCCGCATCCACCGCGCGCAGCAGCCGGTAGCGGCCGTCCTTGCAGTCGACGCGAGCGTAGTGGCCGGTGGCGATCTTCTCGGCACCGAGCGTGCGGGCCTCATCCAGGAAGGTCTTGAACTTGATCTCACGATTGCACAGCACGTCCGGGTTCGGCGTGCGCCCGGCGCGGTACTCGGCGAGGAAGTGTTCGAACACGCCGTCCCAGTATTCCGCGGCGAAGTTGCGTGTGTGGAACGGGATGCCGAGCCGGCCGCATACGGCCACGGCATCCTTGCGGTCGGCATCGGTCGTGCAGGGGCCGCTGCGCTCGTCCTCCTCCCAGTTCTGCATGAACAGGCCTTCCACCTGGTAGCCGGCCTGCTGCAGCAGCAGGGCCGCCACCGAGGAGTCGACGCCACCGGAGATGCCCAGCATCACCTTCACGATGCGCTGCCTGCGGGGAAGTGGCTCAGCACATCCAGCGGCAGCCGCTGGCCGGACAGCCACAGGTCGATGCTCTGCAGGATCATCGGGCTGCGCAGGCGCTCGCCCAGGGCGGCGATCTCGGCCCGGGTCAGCCACACGGCGCGGCGGATGTCGGTGTCCAGCGCACGCTGCGGGTCGTGGCTGAGCGCACGCGCGGCGAAGCTGAAGCGGACCACCACGTCGCCGTGCTCGGTGCTGCGCCACTGGTGCACGCCGATCAGGTGCTGCAGTTGCACCGTCCAGCCGGTTTCCTCCAGCGTCTCGCGCAGGGCGGCCGCGGCGAGGCTTTCGCCGTCTTCCAGATGGCCGGCCGGCTGGTTCCAGGCAGGCCGGCCGTTGACCTCTTCCTCGACCATCAGGAACCGCCCGCCGTCGGCCACCACGCAGGCGACGGTGACGTGCGGGCGCCAGACTTCGGCAGGGGCGAGGGCGGCGGGCATGCGGGAACGTGGGGCTGGAAAAAGCGTCATTGTGCCATCACCTCTGCCATCGCACCGCGACAGGTGGACGCACCGTCGCAGCGTATACTCCCAGCCAGAAACACGATGCCGGAAAACATGGTCCATCAACCCGACAACGAGCAGGACAGCGGCCGCGGCCTGGCGCTGGAAACCGCCAAGCCCGAGGTGGCGCGACCCCCACTGTTCCAGGTACTGCTGCTGAACGACGACTTCACCCCGATGGACTTCGTAGTCGAGGTGCTGCGTACCTTCTTCAACCTGGATCAGGAACAGGCGGTGCAGGTGATGCTGCACGTCCATACGCGCGGACGGGGCGTATGCGGTGTATTTACCCGCGAAGTGGCCGAAACCAAGGTAACCCACGTCAACGAATATTCACGCTCCCATCAACACCCGTTGCTGTGCACTATGGAAAAGCTTTGAGCGACCCCATTTTGTGCTCATCGCGGCGCTGAAGGCCGCTCAACATTGCAAGCGGAGATGATCCGAATGTTCAGCAAGGATCTGGAAGTCACCATCGGCCACTGCTACAAGCGGGCCCGTGAACAGCGCCATGAATTCATGACGGTGGAGCACCTGCTGCTGGCGCTGACCGAGAACCAGTCGGCGCTGGGCGCCCTGCGCGCCTGCGGTGCGGACCTGCCGCGGCTGTCGGCCGATCTGGAACGCATCATCAACGAGACCGTGCCGGTGCTGCCGCCCGGCGATGAGCGCGACACGCAGCCGACGCTGGGCTTCCAGCGCGTGCTGCAGCGCGCCGTCTATCACGTGCAATCCTCCGGCCGCAAGGAAGTCACCGGCGCCAACGTGCTGGTGGCGATCTTCGGCGAGAAGGATTCGCACGCGGTGTACTTCATGCACCAGCAGGAGATCACCCGCCTCGACGTGGTCAACTACATCTCGCACGGCATCGCCAAGATCGGCGACGAGCCGGCGGCCGGCGTGTCCGGCGGCGAGCGCGAGGGCGAGGAGGGCGGCGAGCCGAAGGGCAACCCGCTGCACGAGTTTGCCAGCAACCTCAACGAGCTGGCGCTGGAAGGCAAGATCGACCCGCTGATCGGCCGCGCCGACGAGATCGAGCGCACCATCCAGGTGCTGTGCCGCCGGCGCAAGAACAACCCGCTGTACGTGGGCGAGGCCGGCGTGGGCAAGACCGCGCTGGCCGAGGGCCTGGCCAAGCGCATCGTCGACGGCGAGGTGCCGGAAGTGCTGGAAAGCGCCACCATCTGGTCGCTCGATTTGGGCGCGCTGGTGGCCGGCACCAAGTACCGCGGCGACTTCGAGAAGCGCCTGAAGGGCGTGATCGCGCAGCTGAAGAAGCAGCCGGGCGCGATCCTGTTCATCGACGAGATCCACACCATCATCGGCGCCGGCTCGGCGTCGGGCGGCACCATGGACGCGTCGAACCTGATCAAGCCGATGCTCGCTTCCGGCGAGCTGCGCTGCATCGGTTCGACCACGTTCCAGGAATACCGCGGCGTGTTCGAGAAGGATCGCGCGCTGGCCCGCCGCTTCCAGAAGATCGACGTGGTCGAGCCGACCGTGGCCGACAGCATCGAGATCCTCAAGGGCCTGCGCTCGCGCTTCGAGGAACATCACCACGTGGCGTACACCAACGAGGCGCTGAAGGCGGCGGTGGACCTGTCGGTGAAGCACATCCCCGACCGGCTGCTGCCGGACAAGGCGATCGACGTGATCGACGAGGCCGGTGCCCGCCAGCGGCTGCTGCCGGAAGACCAGCGCACCGGCAAGGTCGACGTGGGCGAGGTCGAGTACATCGTGGCGAAGATGGCGCGAATCCCGGCCAAGCAGGTGTCGGCCTCGGACCGCGACGTGCTGCGCAACCTCGAGCGCAACCTGAAGATGGTGGTGTTCGGCCAGGATCCGGCGATCGAGGCGCTGGCTGCGTCGATCAAGATGGCCCGCTCGGGCCTGGCCGATCCGTCCAAGCCGATCGGCTGCTTCCTGCTGGCCGGCCCCACCGGCGTGGGCAAGACCGAGGTGACCAAGCAGTTGGCGATGCAGCTGGGCATCGAGATGATCCGCTTCGACATGTCCGAGTACATGGAGGCGCACTCGGTGTCGCGGCTGGTCGGCGCGCCTCCGGGCTACGTCGGCTTCGACCAGGGCGGCCTGCTGACCGAGGCGGTCACCAAGCACCCGCACGCGGTGCTGCTGCTGGACGAGATCGAGAAGGCGCACCCGGACGTGTTCAACATCCTGCTGCAGGTGATGGACCGCGGCGTGCTGACTGACACCAACGGCCGCGAGGCGAACTTCAAGAACGTGGTGGTGGTGATGACCACCAACGCGGGTGCGGCGATCGCCGCACGACGCAGCATGGGCTTCGTCGAGCAAAAGCACGAATCGGATGCGATGGAAGTGATCCGCCGCATCTTCACCCCGGAGTTCCGCAACCGGCTGGACGCGATCATCCAGTTCGGTGCGCTCGACTTCGAGCACATTCTGCGCGTGGTCGACAAGTTCCTGATCGAGCTGGAAAGCCAGCTGACCGAGAAGCGGGTGAGCCTGGACGTGGGCGCCGATGCCCGCCGCTGGCTGGCCGAGCACGGCTTCGACCCGCAGATGGGCGCGCGACCGATGGCGCGGGTGATCCAGGAAAAGGTGAAGCGCGCGCTGGCCGACGAGCTGCTGTTCGGCAAGCTGGCCGAGGGCGGCGTGGTCCGCCTGAGCGTGGCCGATGGCGAGCTGAAGGTCGACTGCAAGGCGGCGGAGAAGCTGCCGGCCGTGGTCGAGTAAACCGGGAAGCGGGGCAAAGCAAAGGCGGCGCATGGGCGCCGCCTTTGTCATGTCCGCTGCCGTCGCCTCGCGGGCGCGGCAGCCGGCAACACCGCCGCGCTTACTTCATGCGGTAGGTGATGCGGCCCTTGCTCAGGTCGTACGGGGTCATTTCGATCTTGACCTTGTCGCCGGTAAGGATGCGGATGTAGTGCTTGCGCATGCGGCCGGAAATGTGGGCGATGATGACGTGCCCGTTTTCCAATTGCACACGAAACATGGTGTTCGGCAGGGTCTCCTGGACCGTGCCTTCCATTTCGATGACGTCGTCTTTGGCCATGTGTTCCGGGGTTCACGCGCAGCCGTCATGGCTGCGTAAGCCGTCGATTATGCCACGGATGGGGGCATGGTCAAAGAATCATCAGCGCCGGCCCGGGGCGATGGAGGTCAGGTGAAATGCTCGTCCAGCTTGCGCTGGATCTCCTGTTCGATCATGCCTTTCAGCGGCCCCAGCAGCAGGCCCAGCTCGGCCTTGACCTGGATCGTCTCCTTGCCCACGGCGATCGAGCCGCTGACGCCGGGGCGGGAAAACAGCAAGGTGTCGTCCAGCCAGCGCCCATCCATGCCGAACTTCTCGCGCATGCGCGCGGCCACCAGGTCGACCACGGCGCGGGCCTCGGCGATCGGCAACTGGTGCGGGCGGCGGATATCGATCTTGGGCATGGCGGGCTCCTGGCAAAGACGCATCTTAATGCGATGTGGCCGCATGCTAGAGTCTCGCGGTCCATCGACCGGTTGATCCATGCGTATCGAATTTCCCCATGCGGCCCGCGAGGATTTCCATTGGGTGCAGCCGCAGTTGCGCATCGGCAGCGCGCCCGACAACGATCTCGTGCTGGCCGCCAGCCAGGCGGCGCCGCAGCACCTGCGTATCCAGCAGGATCGCCGCGGCTGGGTGCTGCAGGTGCTGCCGTCGGCCGACCGCATCTACGTCAACGCGCGGCCGGTGCGCGAGCGCGCCTTGCTCCGCGCCGGCGACGTGGTCAGCGTGGGCGACTGCCGCCTGCTGTTGCGCGATGACGAGGACCCCGCCCAACGCCCGTTGCTGAACGTGCCCGCGCAGGGCCGTTGCACCGTGGCCCTGCGCGCCGTGGCCGGCCCGCTGTCGGGCCGGGTGCTGCCGTTGCAGGACAGCCTGACGTTCGGGCCGCACGGCAATTGTCCGCTGGAGTTGCCGCAGGGTGGTGTCGTGGCGCTGCGGATTTTCTGGGAAGGCGGTCAGCTGTGGCTGGAGACCACCCGCTCGTGCGAGCAGCACCCGTTGCGGGTGAACGGTGTGGTGGTGCAGAAGCTGGCTTTGCACCCCGGCGACCAGATCGGCGTGGCGATGCACCGCTTCGTGCTCGACGGGCCGGGCATGGAGCCGGAGATCGTGCTGGCCGAACCGTTGCCGCCGCACCTGCCGGAAGAGTCGGCCGGCCCGAGCGGCGAAGTGTGGTGGCTGATCGTCACCGCCGCCGTGCTGGCACTGGGCATCGCGCTGGTGCTGCTGATCCGCTTCTGACGACGGGTTGCGGTAGTTGACGGCGTCATGCTGCGCCGCGCCATAATGCGCAAAACACCTTTCGACAGGACGCAGCCGCACGTGAGCAGAGTCTGGAACTTCAGCGCCGGTCCGGCGGCGTTGCCGCTGGCGGTACTCGAACGCGCCCAGCGCGACATGCTGGACTGGAACGGCAGCGGCGCTTCGGTGATGGAGCAGTCGCACCGCGGCAAGCGCTTCATCGCGATGGCCACGCAGGCCGAGGCCGATCTGCGCGAGCTGATGGGGATACCGGGCGACTACGCCGTGTTGTTCCTGCAGGGCGGCGCCACCCAGCACTTCGCGCAGATCCCGATGAACCTGGCGGGCGAGGGCGACAGTGCCGACTACGTCGTCAGCGGCCACTGGAGCGCCAAGGCAGTCAGCGAAGCCAAACCCTACCTGCGGGTCAACGTGGCGGCCAGCAGCGAGCCGGACGACTACCTGAAGCTGCCGCCGCGCGACAGCTGGCGACTCGACCCAAACGCCGCCTACGTGCACTACACGCCGAACGAGACCATCCACGGCGTCGAGTTCCACACCGTTCCCGACGTCGGCGGCACGGTGCCGCTGGTGGCCGACTTCTCCTCGAACATCCTGTCCGAGCCGCTGGACGTGCGCCGTTTCGGGCTGATCTACGCCGGTGCGCAGAAGAACATCGGCCCGTCCGGCCTGGTGCTGATGATCGTGCGCCGCGACCTGCTGCAGCGGGCCGGCCGGCCAATGGCGCGGATCTTCCGCTACGCCGAGCACGCCGCCGCCGACTCGATGCTCAACACGCCGAACACCTGGGGCTGGTACGTGGCCGGGCTGACCTTCCAGTGGCTGAAGGAACAGGGCGGGCTGGGCGCGATGGCCGAGCGCAACCGGGCCAAGGCCGAACTGCTGTACCGGACCATCGACGGCTCCGGCGGCTATTACCGCAACCCGGTCGAACTGTCCGCGCGCTCGCGCATGAACGTGCGCTTCACCCTGCACGACGCTGCGCTGGACGCGGCGTTCCTGCAGGAGTCGGAAGCGGCCGGCCTGATCGCGCTGAAGGGCCACAAGGCGCTGGGCGGCATGCGTGCCTCGCTGTACAACGCGGTGCCGCTGGAGGCAGTCGAGGCGCTGGTGGCGTTCATGCGGGACTTCGCGCAGCGGCACGGCTGAGAGGTTGTGATTTTTTCAACCTCTCAGACCGGCCACGGCGAGGGCATGGCGAGGGCATGGATGCCCGAGTTGAGGCAACGCAGGAGCAGTTGCCCGATGCCCGAG
>NZ_JBYTEM010000027.1:0-63865 GCF_058789735.1 Rhodanobacter sp. FW106-PBR-R2A-1-15
GCGTTAGCGACCCCGCCCAAGCCGCTTTGAGCGGCTCACACAACTAAAGCCCCCGGCTTTGCCGGGGGATACTTACCGGTCGCCGGAGGGAGAAGGGAAAAGCGTCGTCGCCAATCGGGCGAGCCAATGGACAGCCGCAAGCTCAGAGGTTCTGGTAATTCGGCCCCGAGCCACCCTCCGGCGTGACCCAGGTGATGATCTCGTACGGGTCCTTGATGTCGCAGGTCTTGCAGTGCACGCAGTTGGCGGCGTTGACCTGCAGGCGCTTGCCGTGCGGGGCGCTTTCGTCCGGCACCATTTCGTAGACCGCGGCCGGGCAGAAGCGGGTGCACGGGTTGTCGTATTCCTCGACGCACTTCGTGGCGCAGATGTCGGGGTCGGCCACGCGCAGGTGGATGGGCTGGTCCTCGTCGTACTCGGTGGCGGCGAAGTAGACGCCGGCCAGGCGGTCGCGCGGGGGCAGCGTGCGCTGCACGTAGTCGCGCTTCGGCTCTTCGTATTCGCCGAGCTTGTGCAGGCTGGACCAGTCGGCCTTGTTCTTCAGTGTCCACGGCGACAGGCCGGCGGTGGCGGTTTCCCAGCTGGCGTTGAATATGCCGAACCACAGGCCTTTCTTGAAGCCGGGTTTCACGTTGCGCACTTTCTTCAGCTCGGCCATCACCGCCGAACTGCGCAGCTTTGCGTCGAAGCCGGCGCTGTCGAGCTTGCCGGCCAGATGTTCGGCGGCGAGCATGCCGCTCCTGATCGCCTGGTGGGTGCCCTTGATCTTGGGCACGTTGAGCAGGCCGGCGGTGTCGCCGATCAGCAGCGCGCCGGGCATCTCCACCCTGGGCAGCGACTGGTAGCCGCCGGTGGCCATGGCGCGCGCGCCGGCCGAAAGAATGCTGCCATCTTCCAGCAGCGGCTTGATCAGCGGGTGGTGCTTCCACTGCTGGAACGCTTCCCACGGCTTGTACTCGGGGTCGCTGTAATCGAGCCCGCTGACATAGCCCAGCGCGATGCGGTCGCCGTCCAGGTGGTAGAGGAAGCCGCCGCCGTAGGTCCGGTTGTCGGCGGGCCAGCCGAAGCTGTGCACGATCTTGCCTGGCGTGACGCGGCCGGCGGGCACCTGCCACAGCTCCTTGATGCCGATGGAATAGCCTTGCGGGTCGCTTTGTTCGTCCAGCTTGAAGCGCTTGACCAGTTGTTTGGTCAGGCTGCCGCGTGCGCCCTCGGCCAGCACGGTGACCTTGGCCTTGATGTCGATGCCCTGGGTGTAGTTGGCCTTGTGCGAGCCGCCCTTCGCCACGCCCATGTCGCCGATGCGCACGCCGGCGACCGCACCGTTCTCGTCGTAGATGTTGTCGGCGGCGGCGAAGCCAGGGAACACGTCCACGCCCAGCGCCTCGGCCTGCGGCGCCAACCAGGCGCACAGCGCACCCAGCGAGACGATGAAGTTGCCGGTGTTGTGCATGCCCGGCGGCATCGGCAGCTTGCGCGCGCCGGTCTTGCTGAGCAGGTAGAACTCGTCCTTGCCGGCCGGCACGCAGATCGGCGGCGGGTTGTCGCGCCAGCCGGGCAGCAGCGCGTCCAGCGGCTGCGGCTCGATCACCGCGCCGGAGAGGATCTGCGCGCCGATGGTCGATGACTTCTCGATCACGCACACGCTCACGTCCGGCTTGATCTGCTTCAGGCGGATCGCGAAGGACAGGCCGGCCGGACCGGCGCCGACCACGACGACGTCGTATTCCATGGTTTCGCGTTCGCTCATGGTGGACTCCCTGAAGCTGGGTGGTGGCGTAGGCGTGGCCGTGCGCACGGGTATGGGTCGAGCCGCCATTGTCCGTTTTCGCGCGCCGTGCGGCAACGCGTGCTGCGCTACCGCTTGCAATCGCTTCACCGGGGGCGGCGATAATCGGGCCAACCCAAGGGAGCGTTCATGAATTCCATGTCGCCGATCGCCGATCTCGACCTGCGCCGCGCCTCGCTGTGCCAGTTGCTGCATTGGCTGGCGGTGGGCCGCGTGCAGCCGCAGGCGCTGACCGACGTCTACCAGCAGGCGATCGAGCGGATCGATCCGCAGCTGCATGCCTATGTGGACCAGCGCTCGGGCCTGCTGCAGGATCAGGCGGAGCTGGCCGAGCGGCGTCGCCGCGACGGCGTGATCGGCCGGCTGGACGGCATTCCGATCGCGCTGAAGGACAACTTCGATATCGCCGGCTGGCCCACCCGGGTCGGCCTGCCCGGCCGCAGCAAGCCGGTGCGGGAGGACGCGCACGTGGTGGCGCGGCTGCGCGCCTCCGGCGCGGTGCTGCTGGGCAAGACCAACATGGACGAGGGCGCGCTGGGCGCGGTCACCGACAACCCGCACTTCGGCGCCACCCACAACCCGTACCGTCACGGCTGCACCGCCGGCGGTTCCTCCGGCGGCGCGGCAGCGGCGGTGGCCGCGGGCCTGGCCGCGGCGGCGGTGGGCTCGGACAGCCTGGGCTCGATCCGCATCCCGGCCAGCTACTGCGGCGTGTACGCGCTCAAGCCCACCCACGGCGAGATCTCCGCGCGCGGCCTGGTGCCGGCGGCGCGCCGGCTGGATGCGGTGGGCCTGCTGGCGCGCAGCGCCAACGACCTCACCGTGCTGCTGCAGGTGCTGGCCGGCTACGACGCCGACGACGCGCGCTCGCGCCGGCGCCGGGTGGCGTTCGCGCCGCCGGACTGGGAACCGGGCAACCTGCGCACGGGCCTGATCCCCGACCTGGCCACGGTCGGCGTGCAGCCGGAGGTGATCGAGGTGTTCGAGGCGGCGCTGGCGAAATTGCCGCATGCGCTGGGCGACCGCCGCACGGTCGACTTCGCCGACTGGGATTTCGCGCGCACCCGCCGCGCCGGCCTGCTCCTGATGGAGGCGGAGATGCTCGGCACCTTCGCCGCGGACCTGGCCGATGCCGGGCGCCCGGTGTCGGAACGCTTCCGCCGCCTGCTCGGCTACGCCGCCGGCAAGAGCGCGGCCGACTACGCGGTGGCCGACCGCGTGCTCGACGCGGCCACGCTGAAGATGCGCCGGCTGTTCGCCCAGGTCGACGTGCTGGTGCTGCCGACCACGCCGCAGGGCGCGTTCCCGCTGGATGGCCAGGTGCCCGATTCGCAGGCCGACCTCACCAGTTTCGCCAGCCTCGCCGGCTGCCCCGCCGTGAGCCTGCCGATGGGCATGCTGCCCAACGGCATGCCGGTGGGCCTGCAACTGGTCGGCGCCCGCGGCTCGGACCTGCGCCTGCTGGAACTGGCCGCGGTGTGCGCGGCCACGCTGGATGCCGATCCGGTGTATCCAGCGATCGCCTGAGGGCACCCCGGCAAAACTCCGATTGCACCACCCGGCCGCGCAACGGGACGCCTGCAGGAGCAAACCTCAAACGTCCGTCATTCCAGCGCAAGCTGGACAAAAGCGAGCTATGCGAGCGTTGAACAGCCGGAGGCTGGCCCCGAAGGGGCGAGCGTAGCGAGTCATCCAGCGCCTTGGATGCCCAAGGGCTTGGAGACACTGGATCCCGGCTTGCGCCGCGATGACGAACGAGAAGCCGGTTGTTTGATGATCTCAGGAGGCGGGCTTGCCCGTAGATTTCATAGAAAGGCATATGCCATACACGTGCGACATGCCGCACTCAGGTTATTTCGGAACCTCGCCGGCGATCGCGTAACATGGCCGGATGACCGGCGCGCGATGGCGCGCCCGCGCAAGGCCAGCTTGGGTTCCACGCATGAGCACAGACAACGCGCCGACACATTCGCATCTGGACGAACTGGAGGCGGAAAGCATCCACATCTTCCGTGAGGTGGCGGCCAGCTTCCGCCATCCGGTGATGCTGTATTCGATCGGTAAGGATTCCTCGGTGCTGCTGCACCTGCTGCGCAAGGCGTTCCACCCGGCCAAGCCGCCGATGCCGCTGCTGCACGTGGACACCACCTGGAAGTTCCGCGAGATGATCGCGTTCCGCGACCAGGTGGCGGCGGCCGGCGACGTGCAGGTGCTGGTGCACATCAATGAGGAGGGCGTGCGCCAGGGCATCTCGCCGCTCGTCCATGGCGCCACTATGCATACCGACGTGATGAAGACGCAGGCGCTGAAGCAGGCGCTGGACCGGCACGGCTTCGATGCGGCGATCGGCGGCGCGCGCCGCGACGAGGAGAAGTCGCGCGCGAAGGAGCGCGTGTTCTCGTTCCGCAACGGCCAGCACCGCTGGGACCCGAAGCGCCAGCGTCCGGAGTTCTGGCACACCTACAACACACAGATCCGCCAGGGCGAGAGCGTGCGGGTGTTTCCGCTGTCCAACTGGACCGAGATGGACGTGTGGCTGTACATCCGCCGCGAGGGCATCCCGGTGGTGCCGCTGTACTTCGCCGCGCCACGCCCGGTGGTGGCGCGCGACGGCGCGCTGATCATGGTGGACGACGAGCGCTTCACCCTGCGCGAGGGCGAGGCGGTGGAAACGCGCCTGGTGCGCTTCCGCACGCTGGGCTGCTACCCGCTCACCGGCGCGGTGGAATCGTCCGCCGACACGCTGGACAAGATCATCGCCGAGATGGCCGACTCGCGCAGCTCCGAGCGGCAGGGCCGGGTGATCGACCACGACCCCGGCGCCTCGATGGAGCGCAAGAAGCAGGAGGGCTACTTCTGATGGCCGCCACCACCGCCACCGACGCGGGCCGCGGCCTGTTGCGCTTCATCACCTGCGGCAGCGTGGACGACGGCAAGAGCACCCTGCTCGGCCGCCTGCTGTACGACGCCGGCACGGTGCCGGAGGACCAGCTCGCCGCGCTGGCGCGCGACAGCCGCCGGCTGCATGCCGACGCCGGCGGCGCGCTGGACTTCGCCCTGCTCACCGACGGCCTGGACGCCGAGCGCGAGCAGGGCATCACCATCGACGTCGCCTGGCGCTACTTCCACACCGCGCGACGCAGCTTCATCGTGGCCGACTGCCCCGGCCATGAGCAGTACACCCGCAACATGGCCACCGGCGCTTCCAACGCCGAGCTGGCGGTGGTGCTGGTGGACGCGCGCAAGGGCCTGCTGCCGCAGACCCGTCGCCACACATATATATGTGCGCTGCTGGGCATCCGCCAGGTGGTGCTGGCGGTGAACAAGATGGACCTGGTCGACTGCGACGAGACGGTCTACCGCGGTATCACCGACGCCTACCGGGCGCTGGCGCAGTCGCTGGGCATCGCCGCGGTGGCGTGCCTGCCGGTGATCGCGCCGGACGGCGACAACGTGGGTACGCGTTCGTCGCGGATGCCCTGGTACACCGGCGCCAGCCTGCTCGAACTACTGGAGTCGGCCGATGTCGCGCCACGGCGTGCCGGCGATTTCCGCATGCCGGTGCAATGGGTGAACCGGCCCGACCAGAGCTTCCGCGGCTACGCCGGCACGATCTGCGGCGGTCGCGTGGCGAAGGGCGACGAGGTGCTGGTACAGCCCGGCGTGCAGCGCGCGCACATCGCGCGCATCGTCACCGCCGACGGTGATCTCGACAGCGCTGGCGACGGCCAGGCGGTGACGCTGTGCCTGGACCGCGAGATCGACGCGAGCCGCGGTGACGTGATCGCCGACGCGCTGCACCCGGCACCGGTGGCCGACCAGTTCGCCTGCCACCTGCTGTGGCTGGGCGACAACGCGCTGCTGCCGAACCGCACCTACTGGCTGAAGCTCGGCACGCGCACCGTCAACGCGCGGGTGATGTCGATCAAGCACAAGGTGGACGTCAACAGCCAGGCGAAACTTGCCGCGCGGCAGCTGGTGCTCAACGAGGTGGGCTACTGCGCGCTAGGCCTGGACGAGGAGGTCGCGTTCGAGGCGTACGCGGACAACCGCACGCTCGGCGGCTTCATCCTGGTCGACCGCCAGAGCAACGCCACGGTGGCTTGCGGCATGCTGGATTTCGCGCTGGGTCGCTCGGCCAACGTGCACTGGCAGCACGTCGACATCGACAAGGGCGTGCGCGCCTCCAGCAAGGGGCAACAGCCGCTGTGCCTGTGGTTCACCGGCCTGTCCGGCGCCGGCAAGTCCACCATCGCGAACCTGGTCGAGCGCCGCCTGCACGCGCTGGGCTGCCATACCTATCTGCTCGACGGCGACAACGTGCGCCACGGCATCAACAAGGACCTGGGTTTCACCCCGCAGGACCGTGTGGAGAACATCCGCCGCATCGCCGAGGTGGCGCACCTGATGGTGGATGCGGGGTTGATCGTGCTGGTCAGCGCGATCTCGCCGTACCGCAGCGAGCGGCGCTCGGCACGCGAGCTGTTCGCCGCGGCGGAGTTCATGGAAGTGTTCGTGGACGCGCCGCTGGCAGAGTGCGAGCGGCGCGACCCGAAGGGCCTGTACCGCAAGGCGCGCGCCGGCACGATCCGCAATTTCACCGGCATCGACGCGCCGTACGAGCGGCCCGAAGCGCCGGAGCTCCACCTGCTGAGCGGCGGCCAGCGCGCCGAGCAGCTCGCCGAGCAGGTGGTGGCGCGGGTGCTGGTGGGCATCGACGGCGACGCCGACGGCTGAAGCGAAAGCGGCACCGGCCGCGCATGGGTTGGATTGCCCGGTGCCGGCGGCGATAATGCAGGACTTTCCCCCGCAAGGCGCCGCCGCGATGACCGAGAAAACCGTACTCAACGCCACCCACCGTGCGCTCGGCGCGCGCATGGTCGACTTCGGCGGCTGGGACATGCCGATCAACTACGGCTCGCAGATCGAGGAGCATCACGCGGTGCGCCGTGACGCCGGCATGTTCGACGTCTCGCACATGACGGTGGTCGACCTGCACGGCGCGCGCACGAAGGACTTCCTGCGCCATCTGCTGGCCAACAATATCGACAAGCTGAAGGTGCACGGCAAGGCGCTGTACTCGTGCATGCTGGACGAGCGCGGCGGGGTGATCGACGACCTGATCGTGTACTTCCTGGGCGACGAGTTCTACCGCCTGGTGGTGAACGCCGCCACCCGCGCCAAGGACCTGGCCTGGATCGAACGCCAGGCGAAGGCGTTCGATGTGGAGGTGAAGGAGCGCCCCGAATTCGCCATGATCGCGGTGCAGGGCCCGCATGCACGCGCCAGGGTGCTCGGCCTGCTGCAGGAGGTGGATCGCCCGCGCATCGAGAAGCTGGGCAAGTTCGCCGCCGCCGCGGCACAGGGGCCACACGGCATGCCGCTGTTCGTGGCACGCACCGGCTATACCGGCGAGGACGGCTTCGAGATCATGGTGCCGGCCGAGCATGCGGTGGCGTTGTGGGAGGCGCTGGTTGCCGCGGGCGTGAAGCCGGCCGGACTCGGCGCACGCGACACGCTGCGGCTGGAGGCCGGCATGAACCTGTACGGCCAGGACATGGACGAGAGCGTGTCGCCGTGGGAAGCCAACCTCGGCTGGACCATCGCGTTGGACGAGGGGCGCGATTTCATCGGCCGCAAGGTGCTGGAGGCGCAGAAGGCCGCCGGCGTGAAGCGCGTGATGGTCGGCCTGGTGCTGGACGAGAAGGGCGTGCTGCGCCACGGCCAGAAGGTGCTCACCGCCAACGGCGAGGGCGAGATCCTCTCCGGCAGCTTCGCACCGACCCTCGACAAGGCGGTGGCGTTCGCGCGCATTCCCGTCGGCGAGCCGGGTGCCATCCGCGTGGACATCCGCGGCCGCGAAGTGCCGGTGCGCCTGGTGAAATACCCGTTCGTGCGCGACGGCAAGCCCTGCGAAGGGATCTGAGCGGCATCGCGCCGCAGTACATTCTTCCCCGGCGGATATCGCTAGAATCACCGCCGGCAACCCGACCCAACCCAACGACTGGACCCCGATCATGAGCGAGATTCCCGGCGATCTGAAATTCCTCAAGTCCCACGAGTGGGCCCGCGCCGAAGACGACGGCCTGGTCCGGGTGGGTATCTCCGACCACGCGCAGGACCAGCTCGGCGACCTGGTCTACGTCGAGCTGCCGGAAGTCGGCTCCGCCGTGAAAGCGGGGAGCGGCGCCGCCGTGGTGGAATCGGTGAAGGCCGCCTCGGACATCTACTCGCCGGTGTCCGGCGAGGTCGTCGCGGTCAACGAGCTGCTCAACGACAAGCCCGAGACCATCAACGAGGACGCCTTCGGCGAAGGCTGGATCTTCCTGGTGCGCCCCAGCGACCGCGCCGAACTCGACGAGCTGCTCGACGCCAACGACTACGCGGAACTGGTCGAGAACGAAGACCACTGAAGTCGCGCGCGAGCATGCCCGACCCTGCCGGCCGCCCAGTGCGGCCGGTGTCGTTTTGTCGCAGTGATCCGTGCCCGCGTGGTGCGCGCGGCAGGCGTTGCGCAAGCGCATCTCGTCGACGCGGTGGTGCCAGCGATGACTTCGCGCGATCGTCTTGCGCGAGGTCGCCGCCGCCGATGTCACGCCTTCCGTTCGCGTCGCCCGAGCCCGGGCGGGGCGATCGCGAAAAATATTTTTCGCCTGGCCGGGACGCGGACCGGACCGCTTCCGGTCGTGTTCCGTTCATCTGCAGGCAGCTTGTCGGCGACCCGGAAAGTGCTTCGTGCTGAAGGCTTCGTGTAGCGGTCGTTTCAATGACCACTGCGGGGATTGGCCTTGAAATCGTTGTGTACCAACGGTTTCGGGAGTAAGGCCGATTTATTGAAGAAAATACTATGGACGTCCAGACGTCTATTTGATTAATCCTCATGATACCCCGCAAGCCTTGGTGCGGAAGGCCTCGGGCCGATTTGGAATGGTTGGAAAAGGGTTGATTTGATGATTGAAATCAATTGACAGCCGAAATCTTCGGGGATAGCTTTCGCAACAGATCACAGGGAATGGGTTTTCATGGCGACAACGAAGTACATCAAGCCGTATGTCGAGCACGGTGAAAAGGCCAACGCAGTACGCAAGATCACCGTCTCGATTCCGCTGCACGTGCTGCGGCGGCTTTCTGATTTGCGCACCCACCGCCAAGTGAACAATCTTCGGCACGCCACCAACAGCGATTTGTTGGTCGAGGCGTTCCTGCACGCTTTTACTGGGCAACCACTGCCAACTGATGAGGAGCTGAGACGAACCATGGCCACTGCCAAGAAATCCGCTGTAAAGAAACCGGCCGCCAAGAAGGCCGCCGCCAAGAAACCCGCCGTGAAGAAGGCCGCCGCCAAGAAGCCGGTTGCCAAGAAGCCGGCCGCCAAGAAGGCTGCCGCCAGGAAGTCGGCCAAGAAGGCCACCGCCAAGAAGCCGGCGGCCGCCAAGAAAGCCGCGGTGAAGAAGGTTGCGAAGAAGGCTGCGCCGAAGAAGGCCGCCGCCAAGAAAGCTGCACCGGCCAAGGTGGTGAAGGCCACCAAGACCGCGAAGACCAAAGCGAAGAAGTAAGGCGACACGCGACACCCCACAATAAGATTAGCCATCGACTTCTCTCCCCGCGGTGCCCAGCGCGGGGAGAGCACTTCGAGAAGCCTTCGTCCCGGCCTGGCCGGGACGCTTCGTTTCAGGGGCGGGAAAATCCTCGTCTGATGCGTCCGGTCACGCTCGCCTGCACCGGGTTTCCGGCCGTTGCCGTGACAGCGCGCATGATTTGCCGTGCTGCGCCGTTGGAGTTACCTTCTGCATATCCGCGCCGCGGTGAATCCGGGGGATTCGCCGCTCCTGGATGGACAGGGGGAAAAAGCGCGGGTATCTGTCGATACTCAGTGAGAGACCATGGATACCCGATACATACTCGATACGCGCCGGCGTGCGCGTGGGGCCGTTCGGCCGCTGGTCATTGCCATCATCGCCATTTTTGTCCTGCTCGCCGTGGGCGCGTGGTTCCTGATCATCAAGCCGCATCAGGACCTGATCATGGCCGACGCGGGCGGCCATCCGTCCACGCCGGTTTCCACCGCGACGCAGGCGGCGCCGCCGCCGGCCAACGTGGCGGCGATGGATCTCAACCAGCTGCTGGCCGAGGCGCGTACCGCCATGAACGAGCAGCGCTACCTGGCGCCGACCGGCAACAACGCCTTCGAGTTCTACCTGCGCGTGCTGGAAAAGGACCCCGGCAACAAGGTGGCTTCCGATGCGTTGCGCGAGACGTTCCCGTTCGCGGCCAACTCGGCCGAGCAGGCGATCAACTCGCGTGACCTCGGCGAGGCGCAGCGGCAGATCGAGCTGCTGGCGAAGGCCGATCCGGCCAACTTCACCCTGACCATCCTGCGCTCCAAGCTGGATGCCCAGCGCAAGACGCAGGACAAGCAGCAGCAGCTCGCCGTCGGTCAGGAGAAGACCGCGCAGTTGGCCGCCCAGAAGGCCGCCGCGGAGAAGCAGGCGGCAGAGCAGCTGGCCGAGCAGCAGAAGGTCCAGTTGGCCGCACAGCAGAAGACGGAACAGTCGCGCGCGGCGCAGCAGTCCGGTTCGGCACCGGCGGCGACCGGCGGCAACGCCACCGCGGCGGCGGACAGCGGCAGCAATGCGGCTGGCGGGACCACGGCGGCGGTGCTGGTGAAGGGCGCACCCGCGCGCTACCCCACGGCCGCGATGCGTGCCCGCCAGGAAGGCTGGGTGGTGGTGTCGTTCACGGTCGATCCCGACGGCACGACCAGCGACGTGAAGGTGGTCGAGTCGCAGCCGCGGCATGTCTTCGACCGTGCCGCGGTCGACGCGGTGGAGCGTTACCGCTTCAATCCGGCGATGAAGGACGGCGTGGCGGTTTCCAGCGTCAAGCAGCAGCGAATCGAGTTCAAGCTCTGATCGTGGCGTAAGCGCAACAGGCCGGGCGGCGCATGTTTCGCATGCGCCGCCTTTTTCTTCGGGCAAGGCTACTCAGCGCTGCCGCGGCATGCGGCGATGCGTGCGTGGTTTGGTCCTGGCCTTTGCCTTTGCGCGCGGTTGCACTGCCGGTTTGGCGGCGCTGTCGAGATTGGCCCAGTCGACGTGCGGCAGGCCCAGCAGGTCGTCGAACACCATCGGCATCAGTCCGCTTGGCATGGGGCCGGTGGAGTTCCACAGGGTGACCACGCCGGTGCGGTACTTCGGGAAGAAGCCGATCATGGTGCGGTAGCCGGCGACGGCGCCGGCGTGGTAGATCAGCGTTTCGCCGCCGTATTCGTACACCCGCCAGCCGAGCCCGTAGTACGCGCCGCTCAGCCGCTCGCGGCGCCAGGGCGTGGCATGCAGTTCGCTGGGAGTGGCGACGCCGGGCTTGTGCAGCGTGTCCAGCAGCGCGGTGGGCAGCACGTCCGGGCGGCCGCCCATCTGCGCGATCAGCCACTTTTCCATGTCGCGCAGGCTGGCGTTGACGCCGGCCGCCGGCGCAACCCGGTAGTAGGTCTCGTTCGGATCGAACGGCACCCAGCCCCGGCTGGTGGCGCGGTGCGGACGCGCCCAGCTCTTGCTCGATTCCAGCGCGGCGCGACCGTAGCTGGCCGTGGTCATGCCCAGCGGATAGAAGATGCGCTTGTCGACCTGGCGATAGAAGAAGTCGCCGGTGCGCGCGAGCACCACGTCGCCGATCATGCTGAAGGCGACGTTCTGGTAGCCGTAGCACTGGCCCACGCCGCAGACCATGCTGACCTCGTCCAGCTTGCGCACTAGCTCTTCGTACGAAGTGTCGCCTTCGAGCATGTTGTCGTAGGTGTTGCGCGGCAGGCCCAGCCGCTGCCCCAGGATGTCGCCGACGGTGGCCTGCGAGGCGGCCTGCATGTCCTTCAGCTTGAAGTACGGCAGCACGTCGACCAGCTTGGTGTCCCAGTCCAGCTTGCCGTCGTCGACCAGCAGGCCGGCAATGGCGGTGGCGAACGCCTTGGACAGCGAGGCGAGGCGGAACACGGTTTCCGGTTTGATCGGCTGCTTGGTGGCGGCATCGGCATAGCCGACGGTGCCTTCGAACACCACCTTGTCGTCGATCACCACCGCCGTGGCCAGGCCGGCCACGGCATCGCGCTGGGCGAGGCGGTCCAGCCAGTGCTGGTAGTCCGCGAGAGTCTGCTTGACGCGCGCCGCGGGCAGCTTCTGCGGCGCATTGTCGACGCTGGTCGACAGCGCGGCGGATGCCGGCGGGGCGAGCGACGCGGCGGCGGGCAGCGGCGTGCAAGCCAGCCCCAGCGCACCGGCGATCAGCAGGAAGATGTTCTGAAACTGCATGGTATTCTGGCGTGGTTCCGGCGCGGGGGATGCGCTTTGGGAAAGGGGAGCGTGACGATGGGCCTGATCATTTTTCTGATAGTCATCGTTCTGATTGTCTTGTACTTCGTGGCGATCTACAACGGACTGGTCACTTCGCGCAACGGCTACAAGAACGCGTTTGCGCAGATCGACGTGCAGCTCAGCCGGCGCCACGACCTGATTCCGAACCTGGTGGAGACCGCCAAAGGCTACCTGGCGCACGAGCGCGGCACGCTCGAGGCGGTGGTGCAGGCGCGCAACGCGGCGGTCAGCGGGCTGGCCGGTGCGAAGGCCAACCCGGGCGACCCGGCCGCGATGCAGCAGCTGGCCAGCAGCGAAAATGCCCTGACCCAGACCCTGGGGCATTTGTTTGCGCTGCAGGAAGCGTACCCCGACCTGAAGGCGAACCAGACCATGATGCAGCTCTCCGAAGAGCTGACCTCCACGGAAAACCGGGTGGCATTCGCGCGCCAGGCCTATAACGATGCGGTGCTGACCTACAACAACCGGCGCGAGGTCTTTCCCGCCGCGCTGGTGGCGAACGGCTTAGGCTTCGCCGCCGCCGAACCGCTGGCGATCGACAACCCGGCCGTGCGCGACGCGCCGAAGGTTTCCTTCGGCTGATCGCGGCGTCGCGGCGCGCGCCGCGGCGCACTCCGGGAGCTTGCATGGATTTCTTTGCGCAACAGGCGCGCGTACGCAGCAGCAGCCGGCGGCTGGTGCTGCTGTTCGCACTGGCCGTGGCGGCGATCGTGGCGGCGATCGACGCGGCGGTGTGGCTTGCCTTTGGCCGCTATCCGGCCGACGGCGAGCCGGCGGCGTCGAACCTGCCGCTGCTGTTGGTCAGCAGCGCCGCGGTGGTCGTCGGGATCGGGTTGGGTTCGCTGTTCCGCAGCATGAGCCTGTCCGGCGGCGGCAAGGCCGTGGCCGGAAGCGTCGGCGCGGTGGCGGTGCCGCCGGACACCGGCGACCCGCAGCTGCGCCGGCTGCGCAACGTGATCGAGGAAGTCGCGATCGCCTCCGGCGTGCCGGTGCCGGACATCTACCTGATGGCCGACGAAGCAGGCATCAACGCGTTCGCCGCCGGCTACTCCGGCTCCGACGCGGCGGTGTGCGTGACCCGGGGCTGCCTGGACAAGCTCAGCCGCGACGAGTTGCAGGGCGTGCTCGCGCACGAGTTCAGCCACGTGTTGAACGGCGACATGCGGCTCAACATCCGCCTGATGGGCCTGCTGTTCGGCATCCTGGTGCTGGCGGTGGCGGGGCGCAGGCTGCTGCAGTTCGGCGGCCGCGGCAGTCGTCGCGGCGGCAGCCAGGTGCTGCTGATCGGTGTGGCGCTGATGGTGGTCGGCTACATCGGCTATTTCTTCGCGCGCTTGATCCAGGCCGCGGTGGCGCGTTCGCGCGAAGCGTTGGCGGATGCCTCGGCGGTGCAGTTCACCCGCCAGACCGACGGTCTCGCCGGCGCGCTGAAGAAGATCGCGATCGACGTCGAGGGCTCCGCCTTGCAGGTGGCGAACCGGCAGGAGGTGGCGCACATGCTGTTCGGCGAAGCCGGGCGGTTCAACGCGTTGTTCGCCACTCATCCGCCCCTGCTCGAGCGCATCCGCGCATTGGAGCCTGGCTTCAACGAGGCTGACCTGACCCGCATGGCGGCAGGAATGCCGCGCGAAGCGGCGTCGCCACCGCCTGTGCGGGCGAACGCCGCGGCCGCCGCCTCCGGCATGCCGGGCTTGCCGTTGCCACCGATACCGACGGGCGTGCTGGCCGGCGGCGTTGCCGCGGCTGCGCCAGCGTTCCAGCGTGCCGCGGCCGTGCAGCAGGCGATACCGCCGAGCCTGAGCGTAGCCGTGCAGCAGCCCGAGTCCGCACTGACGGTGATGCTGGCGCTGGCGCTGTCATTGGAGGCAGAGCTGCAGCCGGCGCAGCGCCGGATCGTCGCCGATGCCTTTGGCGACGACGTGCAGCGCGCCGTGCAGGCGCAGGCTTCCACCCTGGCCGCATTGACGCCGGTTGCGCGTCTGCCGCTGGTCTCGCTGGCGTTTCCTGCACTCAGGCAACTGCCTGACGGACGCCAGCAGACTTTGCTGCACGCGCTCGACGACCTGGTCAAGGTGGACGGCCGGGTCGACATCAACGAGTACTGCCTGGCGCGGCTGCTGCGCATTCAGCTGAGCGAGGCGCGCGCGCCGCGCCGCGCGCCGGTCGATGGCGTGAAAAAGCTCCCGGCTGTGCGCGACAGCGTGGTCCTGGTGTGCACCATCGTCGCCGCGGCCGGTTGCTCGGACGAGGCCGGCGCAAGGCGCGCATGGCTGTTCGCGATGCAGCAGGCGTTCCCCGGCGAGGCCATCGAGTGGACGCCGCCGCCGGCGGCCTGGCAGGCGCCGTTCGAGCGCGCGCTGGACGATCTGGACGGCCTGAGCCCGATGGCCAAGGAACGGGTGATCCAGGCCTTGCTGCGCGCGATCCGCGCCGACGGCCAGGTCAGCGTGGAGGAGGTGGAACTGCTGCGGGTGATCTGCGCCAGCCTGCATTCCCCGCTGCCTTTGTAGGAGCGCGCCTTGTCCACAAGGGACTTCCTTCGGTCGCGCGCGATGCTCTTGGTCACGTGACGGAAAGCATCGCGCACAGAGCCTGCCCCGGACTCGATCCGGGGGTGCGCTCCTACAGGGTTCGTCCTTCGTCGAGGATCAACGCGCTCGCGCGTTCGGCGATCATGATCGTGGGTGCGTTGGTGTTGCCGGTCGGCAGGCTCGGCATGATCGAGGCATCCACCACGCGCAAGCCGGTCACGCCGCGCACGCGCAGCTCGCTGTCGACAACCGCGCGCCCGTCGCGGCCCATGCGGCAGGTGCCGACCGGGTGGTAGATGGTTTCCGCCTTGCGCCGGATGAAGTCGGCGTACTCGGCATCGCTGGTGATGCGCCGCTCGGGGAACACCGGCGCGCCGCGGTACGGCGCGAACGCGGCCTGGTCGAGGATCTCGCGCGACAGCCGTGCGGCCTCGATCATCAGCTTCAGGTCGTGGCCTTCCGGATCGCTCAGGTAACCGGCGTGGATCGCGATCGGTTGCGCCGGGTCGGCCGAGTGCAGGCGCAGCCGGCCGCGGCTGCGCGGATGCAGGTAGCAGGCGTGCAGGGTGTAGCCGTAGCCGGGCAGGCGATGGCGGCCGTGGTCGTCGAGCAGCGCGGGCACGAAATGGAACTGCAGGTCGCAGCGCGCGTCCGCGGCGTGGCGGCTGCGCACGAAGCCGCCGGCTTCGGCCACGTTGGAGCTGCCCGGTCCGTCGCGGTGGCGCAGCCAGCGCCAGCCGGCAGCCAGCTCGTTGAGGTGGTCGTAGCTGACCCGGTTCGGGTTGCCGTCGAGCGTGCAGACGTCCAGGTGATCCTGCAGGTTGGCGCCGACCTCGGGCAGGTCGGCGAGCACGGCGATGCCGTGCTTGCGCAGGTGGTCGGCCGGGCCGATGCCGGACAACATCAGCAGCTGCGGCGAATTGATCGCGCCGCCGGCGAGGATCACCTCGCCCGCCTCGATCCGCTCGGCGCCGTGCTGGCCGCGGCGCAGCTGCACGCCGATCGCGCGGCCGTGCTCGAGCAGTACGCGCTCGACCAGCGCGTGCGTGCGCACGTGCAGGTTTGCGCGCCGGCGCGCCGGCTTCAGGAAGGCGGTGGCGCTGGAGCAGCGGGCGCCGTCGCGCTGGGTCACCTGGTACAGCCCGAAGCCGGCTTGCGGTTCGCCGTTGAAGTCGTCGTTGCGCGCGAACCCGGCGCTCGCGGCCGCGTCGAGCAACGCTTCCGACAGCACGTTGTGGTGGCGCAGATCGGCGACGCCCAGTGGGCCGCCGACGCCGTGCAGCGCGCTGGGGCCGCGGCTGTTGTCCTCGCTGCGCAGGAACCACGGCAGTACCTCGCGCCACGACCAGCGCGGGTCGCCGCTGGCCTCGGCCCAGCCGTCGTAGTCGGCCGCCACGCCGCGCACGTAGCACATCGCATTGATCGAGCTGGAACCGCCGAGCGTCCTGCCGCGCGGCCACCACAGGCGGCGCTGGCCGAGCGTCGGCTCCGGTTCGGTGCGGTAGTTCCAGTTGAGTGCGCGGTTGGTGGCCAGCCGCGCGATGCCGGCGGGCAGGTGGATCAGCGGGTTCCAGTCGGCGGGGCCGGCTTCCAGCAGCAGCACGCGCTTGCCCGGGTCGGTACTTAGCCGGTTGGCCAGCACGCAGCCGGCCGAGCCGGCGCCGACGATGATGTAGTCGAAGTTTTTCAAGACGTCCCCGCTTGGCTGGCTCGATGTGGCCGCGTGCTAGGCTTGCCGCGCCCCACGCCGGATGCCCCCGTGAGTTTGCCCCGTTCATCGCCAGTGGAACAAGCCGCTGCGCCGGCGCTGTCCGCGCTGGCGTTCTTCTTCGTGATGACCTCGTACTACATCATCCGGCCGGTCCGGGACCAGCTGAGCGGGGCGGTCGGTTCGCAGTCGCTGCCGCTGTTCTACGGCGCGGTGTTCGTGGTGATGCTGCTGCTGACGCCGCTGTTCGGCATGCTGGTGGCGCGTTTCCGGCGCCGGCCGCTGCTGGCCTGGAGCTACGGCTTCTTCATCGTCTGTCTGCTCGCGTTCGTGCCCGCATTCATGGCGCAGGAGCGCATCGGCGCGCGCGAGCTGGGTGTGCTGTTCTTCGTCTGGGTCAGCGTGTTCAACCTGTTCGTGGTGTCGCTGTTCTGGAGCTTCATGGCGGACATCTTCTCCAGCGGGCAGGCGCGGCGAGTGTTCTCGCTGATTGCGCTCGGCGGCATGGGCGGGGCGTTGTTCGGGCCGCTGGTGACCAAGCTGCTGGTGCGGACGATCGGGGTGGCGCCGCTGCTGCTGGTCTCGGCGCTGGCATTGTCGCTGTCGCTGGCCTTGTTGCTGCGGCTTTCGACGAACCATGAACGCCAACCGGGCGGTCATGGTGATGAGGCCATCGGCGGTTCGTTGTGGGCCGGCATCAGGGAGCTGTGGTCGCGTCCGTTCCTGCGCTACATGGCCCTGCTGATGCTGTTCGGCGACGGCATCGGCACGCTGGCCTATGCGCTGGTGGCCGATTATGCCAAGGCGCACTTTGCCGACGCAGTGTCGCGCACGGCGTTCTACAACGACCTCGACCTGGCCACCAACCTGCTCGGTGCGGTGTTGCAATTGAGCGTGACGCCGTGGCTGCTGGTGCGTTGCGGCGCGGGCTGGGGATTGGTCGTCCCATCGCTGGTGAATCTGGCCTTGCTGGCCGGGGTGGCGCTGATCGGTGGCGGGAGTTTCGCGTTCTTCAGCTACAGCGTGCCGCTGCTGGCCGTGATGCAGGTGATCACGCGCGGCTTCGCCTACGGCATGACCAAGCCGGCGGTGGACGCGCTGTACACGCGGGTGCCGCGCGAGACGCGTTACAAGGGCAAGAACTTCGTGGAGACCGCGGTGTGGCGCTTCGGCGACCTGGTGGTGACCAGCGCGGTGAGCGGCCTGCGCCTGCTGGGCTGGGGCGTGGCCGGCCTGGCCCTGGCCGGTACCGGCGTCGCCGCGCTGGCGACCGTGGTGGCGCGGCGTGCCGGCTGGTCGCCGGATCTGACGCCGGACGACCGTGCGCCAGCGGACAAGGATACGCAAGCACCGGTTTGAGCCGATGCTTTCCCGAATCCCGAATCCCGAATCCCGAATCTCAGCTCGTGATGTAACGCTGCAGGTGCTCGATCTGCTCGGCCTGCGCGTCGATCACCGCCTTGACCAGATCGCCGATCGAGATCACCCCGACCACCTTGCCGCCCTGCACCACCGGCAGGTGGCGGATGCGGCTGTCGGTGCACAGGCGCATGCAGTCGAACACGTCGGTGTCCGGACTCACGGTCAGCGGGGTGCCGCTCATGATGTCGGACACGGCGGTCCGCGACGAGGAGCGGCCCTGCAGGATCACCTTGCGCGCGTAGTCGCGTTCGGACATCACGCCGACCAGCTGCTCGCCGCGCATCACCAGCAGCGCGCCGATCCGATGCTCGGCCATGTGCTTGATCGCATCGAGTACCGGCGCTTCCGGCGCGATGCTGTAGACCGCGTTGCCCTTGCCCTGCAGCAGATGCTTGACCTGGCTCATGCTGGACTCTCCCATCGGCCCGGACGGGCCGCCCGCAATGAGTCTAGCGCCGCGGCCGGGCTGGCGTGTAGCGAAGTTGTGAAGCCCTGCCGGGTTCAGCGCGGCGTGCGTGGCGGGCGTCGTTCCTCGATGAAATACAGCGGCCGCTGCTTGCTCTCGGCGTAGTTGCGGCCGAGGTATTCGCCGATCACGCCGAGCGCCAGCAACTGCACCCCGCCGAGGAACAGGACCACCAGGATCAGGGTGGGGTAGCCGCGCACCGGGTCGCCGTAGAGCAGGGCCTTGAGCAGCACGAAGGCGCCGTAGGCGAAGGACACCCCGGCCGCGGCCAGCCCGACCCAGGTGGCCAGCCGCAGCGGCGCGGTGGAGAACGAGGTGATTCCCTCGATCGCCAGCTGGCCCAGCCGCCAGTAGTTCCACTTGGTGGTGCCGGCCTGGCGCGGTTCGCGCTGGTAGTGCACGGCGGTCTGCCGGTAGCCGATCCAGCTGAACAGGCCTTTCATGAAGCGCTGCCGTTCGCGCAACTGCTGCAGCGCGTCCAGCGCCCGGCGCGAGAGCAGGCGGAAGTCGCCGGTGTCGCGCGGGATCGCGGTGTCGGACAGGCGCTCCATGCTGCGGTAGAACGCCGCCGCGGTGAGGCGCTTGAAACCGCTCTCGCCCTCGCGCGCGCTGCGCGTGGCGTAGACCACGTCGTAGCCGGCCTGCCATTGCTCGACCAGGGCGGGAATCAGTTCGGGCGGGTCCTGCAGGTCGGCATCGATCACCACCGCGGCATCGGCGCGCACGGCGTCGAGTCCGGCGGTCAGCGCCGCCTCCTTGCCGAAGTTACGCGACAGCTTCAGCGCACCGGTGCGCGGATCGGCGGCGACCAGCGACTCGATGATCGACCAGGTGTCGTCGTGGCTGCCGTCGTCGACGTAGAGCACGTCACACGCCAGCGGCAGGCCGTCCAGCACCTTGCACAGGCGCTCGTGGAACGACCGCAGCACGGCCGATTCGTTGTAGGCGGGAACGACGACGGTGAGCTGCGGCATGGGTGGAACCTGCGGAAGTCGGCGTCATGCTAACCAACTGGCTGCGGCGAGGCGAGCCGCGCTCAATGCGGCGGACGCAGCGGCGCGCGGCCCTCGACATAGCCGGGGCCGCCGAGCCGGACCATCTGCTGCTGGATCCAGCCGGCGCGGCGCTGCAGGTAGGCGCTGGGGCGGTCGGCGTGCAGCCGACGTGGGCTCGGCAGCACCGCGGCGAGGCGGGCGGCCTGGGCCGGGCCGAGCTGGGCCGGCGCAACGTGGAAGTACGCCTCGCTGGCCGCGCCCACGCCGTAGACGCCGTCGCCCAGCTCGGCGATGTTCATGTACACCTCGAGGATGCGCTGCTTCGGCCAGCTCAGTTCGATCAGCACGGTGAAGTATGCCTCCAGCCCCTTGCGCACGAAGCTGCGGCCGTTCCACAGGAACAGGTTCTTGGCGGTCTGCTGGCTGATCGTGCTGGCTCCGCGCAGGCGCCTGCCGTCATCGGCCGCGTCGAGCGCGTCCTGGATGGAATGGAGGTCGAAGCCGTGGTGGTAGGGGAATTTCTGGTCCTCGCCGGCCACCATCGCCAGCGGCACCCAGCCCGATACCTGGCTCCACGGAACCCAATGCTGGCGCAGCTGGAAACCCTTCTCGCCGTGGATCCACGCGCCGAGCTGGCGCTCCAGCATCACCGCCGATGTCCACGGCGGCACGAAGCGCAGCACCAGCACCACCAGCCAGCTCAGCGCCAGCCATGCCAGCAGCGCGATCGCCAGCATGCGCAGCAGACGTACCAGCGGGGCGCGGCGGAACGGAAAAGGCATGGCGGTACGCGCGGAAGGAGGCAGGCAGTATAAGGGCCAGCCTCCGGGACGTTGTCCGGGCGCCGCGGCGCCCCCATCTGTGGCGCTTGACCCGAAGAGACCCTTGCCGTGGACGAACTGCCTGTGGACGACGTGTTGCACCGCTTCCTGCTGGAACGCGCCGGGGTGCGCGGCACGCTGGTGCGACTGGGGCCGGCCTGGCGCGAGGTGGCCGCTCGCGCCGATTACCCGCCGGCGTTGCACGCGCTGCTGGGCGAGGCGCTGGCGGCCAGCGCGCTGCTGACCGGCAACATCAAGCTGGACGGCGCGCTGTCGATCGAGCTGAAGAGCGCTGCCGCGTTGCGCCTGCTGTTCGCCGAGTGCAGCGACCACGGCCGCCTGCGCGGGCTGGCGCGCTGGAACGCGCCGCTGCCCGCGCCGCTGGCGCTGGATGCGCTGGCCGACGCGGTGATGGCGATTACCATCGGCAACGTCGATCGCGGCCAGCGCTACCAGGGCCTGGTCGACCTGCGGCACGCCGGGTTGGCGGAGTCACTGGAGGGCTACTTCGTGCAGTCCGAGCAGTTGCCGGCGCGGATCCTGCTGGCCGCCGACGGCGAGCACGCGGTTGGCCTGATGCTGCAGAAGATGCCGGGCGAGGGCGGCCACGATGCCGTGCAGGACGACGATGCGTGGAACCGCGTGGTGCACCTGACCGCCACCCTGGGCGCGGCGGAACTGCTGACCAGCGCGCCGGAACAGCTGCTGTACCGGCTCTACCACGAGGAATCGGTGCGCCTGTTCGAGCCGCGCCCGCTGGCATTCGGCTGCAGCTGCAGCCGCGAGCGGGTGAGCGCGATGTTGCGTTCGCTCGGTCGCGACGAGGTGGAGGCGGCGCTGGCCGCGCGCGACGGCGAGATCGAGGTGATCTGCGAGTTCTGTGCGCAGCACTACCACTTCGACCGCATCGATGCCGAGCACCTGCTCAGCATGGCGGCGGCACCCGGCGCGCCGGGGACGGCGCAGTAGGAAAGCCCCGCACCGGAGACCTTCGTGCCGGCCGGGTGCGGCGGCGCGCTCAGCCCTGCAGCGGCGGCCTGCCCGCGCCGAGCCAGGTGCTGGCGGGTTGCGGTTCGGCGAACAGGAAGCCCTGACCGTAGCGGCAGCCCACCCGCAGCAGCGCCTGCCGCTGCGATTCTTCCTCGATGCCTTCGGCGATCACCTTCATCCCCAGCGAATCGGCTAGCACCTGGATCGCGCGCACCAGCGCCAGGCCCTGCGTTTCGGTGTCGTCCGGCGGCAGTTCGGTGATGAACGAGCGGTCGATCTTCAGCGTCTCGAACGGGTACTGGTGCAGGTAGCTGAGCGAGGAATAGCCGGTGCCGAAATCGTCCAGCGCGATGCCGACGCCGTGGCTGCGCAGGTTCTGCAGCATCTGCTTGACCTGGGTCGGGTTCTCCAGCAGCGCGTGCTCGGTGACCTCGATGCGGATGCAGCGCGTGGGCACGGCGTACTGCTCGAACAGCGCAAGCAGCCGCCGGTCGAGGTCGGCCGAGCGGAAATGCCGGCCGGATACGTTGATGCTGATGAAGCCATCGGTGCCGATCAGCCGCACCGCCTGGGTGCACACCTGCTCGAAGATCTGCCAGTCGATCGCCTCGGCGCAGCCGCATTCCTCGGCGATCAGCACGAAGTCGTGCGGCGGCAGCAGGCCGCGCTCGGGATGGTGCCAGCGCAGCAGCGCCTCGTAGCCGGTGACGTGGCCGTCGGCCAGTTCCACGATCGGCTGGTAGAACGGCTCGAACTCGTTGCGGCTGAGCGCATGGCGCAGGTCGCTCTCCATGTCCAGCAGCGACAGCGCCTCACGGCGCAGGCGGTCGTCGAACATCGCCGCGCGATGGCGGCCGCCGTCCTTCGCGTTGTACATCGCCGCGTCGGCGTCGCGCAGCAGTTCCTCCGGCTGGCGGTAATGCGGGCGGGCCAGCGCGATGCCGATCGAGGCGGAGGTGAAGATCTCCTTGGTGCCGAGCCGGAACGGCGTCTGCAGCTCGCTGATGATGCGTTCGGCGATCAGCGTCGCCTTGCCGGTTTCGACGATGCCTTCCAGCAGCACCGCGAACTCGTCGCCGCCGAGCCGCGCGACCACGTCACGGGTCTTCAGGCAGGCGCGGATGCGGCCGCCGACCTGGAACAGCAGGTCGTCACCGACCAGGTGGCCGACCGAGTCGTTGATGACCTTGAAGCGGTCCAGGTCGATGAACAGCACGGCAAACTGTTCGTCGGGGTTGTCGGCGTAGCGCTGCATGGCCTGTTCCAGCCGTTGCAGCAGCAGGGTTCGGTTCGGCAGGCCGGTCAGCGAGTCGTGCAGGGTCTCGTACTTCAGCCGGCGCTCGACGCGTTCGCGTTCGGCGATCTGTTCGCGCAGGTCGCGGTTGGCCAGCGCCAGCGCGCGGGTGCGCCCGGTGACGCGGCGTTCCAGCCCGGCATAGGCGTGCTTCAGCGACGCGGCCGCCTGCTTGCGCTGCAGCGCGTTGGCGATGTGGTAGCTGACGAAGGTCAGCAGTTCCTGGTCGCGCTCGCTGTAGGTGTGTTCGGGCGAGTAGCTTTGCAGCGCCAGCACGCCCATCGCCTTGCCGCCCCAGATCAGCGGCACGCCGAGCCAGCACACCGAGCGCGCGCCGGTGTGGGTGATCTCGCCGAGTGCGACCAGCTGGGCCAGTTCGGTCGGCGTGGCCAGCAGCGGTTTGGCGTGGCGCAGCACATATTCGCTGGCGCCACGGCCGTGCGCGCGCGGTGGGCGCACGCTGTCCATGTCGTCCACCGAATAGGGAAAGGTGAGATGGCCGCTTTCCTCGTCGATCAGCGCGATGTAGAAGTTGCGCGCGTACAGCAAGCCGCTGATCACCTGGTGCATGGCCGCGTAGAACTTGTCCGGGCTGTCCGAGGTGTTGGCCAGCTCGGCGATGCGGAACAGCGCCGCCTGCAGGCGCTCGCCGCGCTGGCGTTGCAGCACCTGCTGGCGCAGTACGCGGTTCGCCTCGCGCAGTGCGGCGGTGCGGTCGGTCACCCGGCGACCGAGTTCGAGGTGCGCCTCGCGCCGCTCCAGTGCGGTCTGCATGTGCTGGGCCACATAGTTCAGCAGTTCCAGGTCGTGCCGCGAGTAATGCGTATCGGCGCGGTAGCTCTGCATCACGATGCCGCCGACGACGCGGCCGGCGCGCAGCAACGGCGCGCCGAGCCAGTGTTCGCAGCTGGGGCCGAGCGGCACGAGGCGGTTGCCGAACTGCTGGCGCAGCTCGTCGATCGAACCCATCAGCGGCCGGCCCTCCTGCAGCAGGTTCCAGGTCAGGCTGTGCAGCATGTCGTGCAGCGGCACGCTCTGGTCCGGCGGTGGCGGACCGGTGTCCTTGATGTCGACGTAGTAGGGGAAACGCACCGTCTCGGTGGCTTCGTCGTAGAGCACGATGTAGAAGTTTTCCGCGTACATCAGGCTGCTGACGATGGCGTGCAGCGAGCGCATCATCTCGGACATGTCGTGCTCGGCGCCGGCCTGCTCGGCGATCGCATACAGCGCGCGCTGCAGCCGCTCGGCCTGCGCCAGCCGCGAGATGGCCTCGTACAGGCGGCTGGTCTCGGCCAGTTGATGCAGGCGGATGTCGGCCAGGCGGCCCAGCCAGTCCAGACGGTCGCGCAGGAGCTCGGGCAGCGGCAGGTCGGCCCATTCCAGCACCAGGCTGCGCGGGCCTTGCGGATCCTCGGCAAGGAGCAGTTGCCCGGCCAGGTGACCGGGCTGCTCGTCCATGCGCCGCCAGCGCAGGCGGCCGTGGATGCCGAGGTTGTCCAGCATGAGCTCGCAGACTTCCATGACGCCGGCGGCGTCGGGAGCCTCGAACAATCGTTCGACCGCCGCATGCAGGGCCGCAAGATCCTTGGCCACCGGCGGTGGCTGGGATGAACGGATCGTCGGTGTGGCACTCATGGGGCTGCGACTGGTTCCAGTGCGATCTGGCGGGGTTGGCGCGTCTTTATATCGTGTAAGTCCGCCCCCTCGCCAGTTTCATGCGGGGGGCGGGAACCCGCGGCGGGCCAAGGGGTCATAGCTGCGCCGGGTGCCGCCATTTGTGCGTTGGCGCGGATTTCCGGGGTGTTAGCAAAACGTAAAGCGGGGTATACTGCGCAGCAAGTATCCTCCATCGAGCGAGTCTTCGGTCCGTCCTCATGCGCCGCCTGTCCATCCTGCTGCTGATCCTCTCGCTGCCGCTTGCGGCGGCCGGGCAGTCCGTGGGCGGCGACAGCAGCCTGGCGCAGCGCCTGCTGGCGCAGCCGCCGGAGCAGACGGCCGAGGTCGAGCCGGGCGTCGTGGTGCCGTTGTGGCGCGGCGCCGATGGCCGGCTGCTGGCGATCAAGGCGGATCGCAGCACCGGTGCCGAAGCTCTGCGCAAGCATGCGCCGCTGGCGTTGCGGGTGGTGGATGCCTCCACGGTGATGACCACCGGCGTGGAATACGGGCTGGGGCCGCGGCTGCAGGCGCACGCGGAGGTCAGCGAGCAGGCGTGGACGAACCCGGGCCTGCGCGTGTTGGACAGCGAAGTGGGTGCCACCTATGACGCCGGCAGCTACAGCGTGGGTGTCAGCATCGGCAGCACCACCACACCGAACAGGAACGTGTTGCCGCGCGTGCTGCCGGGTGCCGCGCCGGGCGTAGATGGCCTGCCCAGCTTCGAGAGCAGTACCCAGCTCAACGCGCATGGGCGGCTGGCCCTGGGCAGCAGGAGCGGCATCGACCTCGGCGCCAGCGTGGGCCGCATCCATCTGCTGCCGGGCAACCTGCTCGGCGTCGACACGCTGGATCAGAAGGCGCTGAGCTTTGGCGTCGACCATGGCCCGCTGAGCGGCGTGGTGACCGGCCGCACGATGCAGCCGCAGGCGGGCATCCCCGGTGGCCTGAACGCCGACCGCCGCTGGAACAGCATCGACCTGGGCGTGACCTGGCGCCTGCCGTGGCGCGGCTCGCTGAGCGTCGGCGCGCAGAACCTGTGGTCGTCCGGCACGTCGGCCAATACGCCGGTCGGCCCGGAACCGGACCAGTCGCGCACCCCGTACGTGCAATACCACCAGGATCTCTGACCGGTCTTCTTCCGCCGGTCCCATGAGGAAAAACGCCGTCGCCATGCGACGGCGTTTTTCGTTCGCGCGTGCGTTCAGTCCCGCTTGCGCACGCGCAGGTCGCCGCTGAACGTCTCTACATTGATCTTGCCGGCACCGTCGCCGAGGCGGACATCCAGCGAGCTGCCGGGGCCGTGCCCGGCTTCCTTCGGCGTGCCGAAATCGCTGCGCAGGTTGCCGCTGAAGCTGCTGGCATGCAGGCTGGCCGAGGTGGCCGCAGGCAGCTGGAGCTGCACGTCGCCACTCATACTGTCGATGCCGAGGCTGCCGCCGGCGGTCACGCCGCCGGTGAGCTGCACGTCGCCGGACACGGTGCTGAGAGTGAGCTTCCGCCATGGTCCGCCGCTGGCCTGGATGCGACCGGAAATGGTCTGCAGTTCGACCTCGGGACCCAGCGCGGGCGCGAGAATCTCGCCGCTGACGGTCTGCAGTTCCGCCTGGTCGGCATGCCCGGCCTGCTCGATGCCGCCGCTGATGCTGTGCGCCTTCAGCGAGGGTGTGCGTGCATTGATCCGCGCCTTGCCGCTGACCGTGTTGACCTGGATGCTGCCGCCGTCCATGCCGTCGATGAGCAGCGGCGCGCTGACCACGTTGACGTCGAGCGAGGCGGCCTTGGGCACGTGCAGTTCCAGCGTGGTCGGCGCCATCCTGCTGTCGCCGCCCCGGTTGAACCAGCCGGAGCCGCCTTGCGGTTCCACCCTGATCTCCAGGCTGCTGTTGTTGCCGGTGATCGCCAGTGGCTTGGCGCCGTCGCCGAGCCGGCCGTTGACCTGCACTTCGTTGCGGTCCCAGGCGGTCACGCTGACCGTGCCGGCGACGTTGCCGACGCCGATGCGGACGGTCGGGGTGGCGTCGTGGCGCAGCTGGATCGGCGAGTCGGCGAGCGCCTGGCCGATGCACAGGCACAGCAGCAGGGGAAGATAGCGGACGGGTTTCATGGTCGTTCCTGGTGGTCTCAGAGCTTGTGAAGAAAACCACTTCCTGTGGTTTTCTTCAGTCGCGAGTCCGGTACATGCCCGGACTCGCTCACATGAAACAGTCACTTGCGTGGCTGTTTCATGTCCGGCCATCGGGCAACCGCTCCTGCGTTGCCTCAACTCGGGCATCGGGCAACTGCTCCTGCGTTGCCTCAACTCAGGCATCCATGCCCTCGCCATGCCCTCGCCGTGGCCGGTCTGAGAGGTTGAAAAATCACAACCGCTCAGCCGGCGTGGTTGGCCAGGTGGCGCAGTTGCGTCTGTTGCTGTTCGATGCGGCCGAGCAGGCGCTGCAGCGCCGGCGAATCCGGGGCCTGCTGCAAAGCCAGCTGCAGTTCCATGTGGGCCGCGTCCAGTTCGATCGCGGCGCCGGCGAGGCGCGGGTCGGAAGGTTTCCAGTGGGTGCTGGCCTGCAGGCGGCCTGTCGCCGGCGCGGCCGTCGGGTTCTGCCATACGCGCCAGCCGATGCCGGCGGCGAGCAGCAGCGAGGCGGCGAGCCCGGCGGCGGCGAGCATCCGGCGCCGGCGCGGCGCCGGATGAGGCTCGCACGGGTGCGGCGCCGCGGGTGCCTGCATGCGCTCGGCGTCTTCCAGCATGGCGTCGATCGCGGACCAGAGGTCGCGCCGTGGTGCCAGCGGCTGGCGCAGGTCGCGCAGCTGGCGGCGCCATTCAAATTCGTTCATGAGCTTTCTCCCAGGATCTTGCGCAGCAGGCCGCGTGCGCGGTGCAGTTGCGCTTTCGAGGTGCCGCTGGCCATGCCCAGCTCGCCGCCGATGTCCTCGTGCCGCCAGCCCTCGATGTCGTGCAGCACCAGCACCGCGCGGGCGCGCGGCGGCAGCCTGGCGATGGCGCGCTCCAGCTCCTCGCGCTCGGCGGCGCAGAACGGGGTCTGGCCGGTGTCCGGCAGATGCTCGTCGTCGAGCATGCTGACCGGGTCGGCGCCGCGCGCGCGGATGTCCATCAGCGCCACGTTCACCGCGAGCCGGTACAGCCAGGTGCCGAACGCGCTCTCGTGACGGAAGCCGGGCAGCTTCTGCCAGGCGCGGATGAACGCGTCCTGGGTGAGGTCCTCGGCGCGGGCATGGTCGTAGCCGGCGAGCCGACATACCGCGCCGTGCACGCGGCCCACATGCAGCCGGTACAGTCGCTGGAACGCCTGGCGGTCGCCGGCGGCCGCCGCGCGCACGTCATCGCTGTCGTTGGCTCCCGCTGAGGCAGGCGACATGGAGCTTCCAGGGGCGGGACAGGCGGCGATCATCTTGCCAGCTTGGATGCGCCGTGGCACGAAAGGGTTTGCACGGCGGCCCGGCGGCGGGTACCGCACACAGGTCGCGACGACCTGCGCGGTCCGGTTGCCTCAGGAGGCGGCAGCCTCGCGCCGGGCCGGGCCGACATCGCTTTGCAGCGCCTGCGCCACGCGTTGCTGCTCCCGTCGCAGGCGTTCGGGCAAGCGCGGGGCGAAGCTGGCGAGATAGTCGCCGATGGCGGACAACTCGGCCTGCCAGCCGGCGCTGTCCACGTCGAGCAGTTCGTCGAGCCGGCGGCGGTCGAGCTTGAGCCCGTCGAGCTGGAGTTCACCCTCGCCGGGCAGGATGCCGATCGGCGTCTCGACGCCGCCCACGCGGCCCTCAACGCGGTCGATCATCCATTCCAGCACGCGCAGGTTGTCGCCGAAGCCCGACCACAGGAACTTGCCGTCGGCGCCCTTGCGGAACCAGTTGACGTGGAAGATCTTCGGCAGCTTCGCGCCCGGCTTGTCGAATGACAGCCAGTGCGCGAAGTAGTCGCCGTAGTGGTAGCCGCAGAACGGTTTCATCGCCATCGAGTCGCGGCGCAGCACGCCGACCGCGCCGGTGGCGGCGGCGGTGGTTTCCGAGCCCATCGCCGCGCCCATCAGCACGCCATGGGTCCAGTCGCGCGCTTCCATCACCAGCGGCAGCAGCGAGGGTCGGCGGCCGCCGAACACGATGGCGCTGATCGGTACGCCCTGCGGCGCCTCGGCCTGCGCCGACCAGGTCGGGCACTGCTTCGCACTCACAGTGAAGCGCGAGTTAGGATGCGCAGCCGGGCCGTTGGCCGGGTCGTAGGGCCGCCCCTGCCAGTCGGTGACCGGCGTGCCGGGCAGGCCTTCCCACCACGGCTGGTGGTCGGCGGTGACGGCGACGTTAGTGAAGATGGTGTCGTGCGAGATGCTCTGCATGGCATTGTGGTTGGTGGCGTCGCTGGTGCCCGGCGCCACGCCGAAGAAGCCGGCCTCCGGGTTGATCGCGTACAGCCGTCCATCCGCGCCGGGGCGCATCCAGCAGATGTCGTCGCCGATCGTCCACACCTTCCAGCCCTCGTGCAGGTAGCCTTCGGGCGGGATCAGCATCGACAGGTTGGTCTTGCCGCAGGCGGAGGGGAAGGCGGCGGCGATGTAGTGCGTCTGGCCCTGCGGGTTCTCGATGCCCACGATCAGCATGTGCTCGGCCAGCCAGCCTTCCGTGCGGGCCTGGTTCGAGGCGATGCGCAGCGCGTGGCACTTCTTGCCCAGCAGCGCGTTGCCGCCGTAGCCGGAGCCGTAGGACTTGATCGAAAGCTCGGCCGGGAAGTGCATGATCCAGCGCTGCTCGGGATCGAGCTCGCCGACCGAATGCACGCCCTTCACGAACGAACCCTCGCGCTCGATGCGCGCCTGCGCGGCCGCGCCCATGCGGGTCATGATTTTCATGTTGGCGACCACGTATGGGCTGTCGGTGATCTCCACCCCGCAGCGCGCCAGCGGCGAGTCGACCGGGCCCATGCAGTACGGGATCACGTACAGGGTGCGGCCTTCCATGCAGCCGTCGAACAGCGCGTCGATCTTCGCATGCGCCTCGGCCGGGTCCATCCAGTGGTTGTTCGGGCCGGCGTCTTCCCGGTTCGGGTGGCAGACCAGGGTGAGGTGCTCGACGCGGGCCACGTCGGTGGGATGGGAACGGTGCAGATAACAGCCGGGATGGGTCTGCTGGTTCAGTTCGAGCAGGGTGCCGTCGGCCAGCATCTGCCGCACCAGGGTCTGGTATTCGGCCTCCGAACCGTCGCACCAGTGGATCCGGGCGGGGCGGGTCAGCGCCGCCACTTCGTCGACCCAACGATCAAGCGCTTCCAGCGTGCTGGCCATCGTGCCCTCTAAGGTCTTGTGGAAAAAAAGAGTTGAAACGCTAGTTTGCGCGCACTGGTATTGCAAGGTTGGGCGCAGCAAAACGGCGCCGGATGGCGCCGTTCGGGATGTTCCGCGGGAGCCGGCTCAGGCCGGGATCAGGGTCGCGATCATGTGTTCGACGTAGGCGTCGAACTCTTCGAGGTTGATCCGCGGCAGGCCCAGGGTGAAGTTCAGCTGCAGGAAGCCGACGTAGGCGGCGTAGGTCAGCCGCGCGCGGTTGAGCGCCTCGGCGGGCGGCAGGCCGGCTTCGCGGTAGGCGGTGGTGAGGAACTCCATGCGCCGCTGCGACACGCGGGCCATCACCGGCACCACCTGCGGGTGGTCCAGCGCCTTCAGCAGCGCGGCGTAGACGCGGTGCGGCTGCAGCTCGTGGGCGACGCGGCGGAACAGCTCGGGCAGGCGCTGACGCGGATCGGCGATCTGCTCGATCTGGCCCAGCACCTCGCGCTCGCCGTACTGCTCCCAGCGCTCCAGCGCGGCATGCAGCAGCGCCTCGCGGGTGCGGAAGTGCCAGTAGAAGCTGCCCTTGGTCACGCCCAGCCGGCGTGCCAGCGCTTCCACCGCGAGTGCGCCGACGCCTTGTTCGGCGATCAGCTGCAGCGCGGCAAGTTCCCAATCCTCGGCCGACAGCCGGGTACGTTCTGGCTTGCTGCTGACATTCATTTGCGTATGGTAACGGCAGGCCGCGCATTTTTGTAATGCGGCATGCCGGTCGGCGCACACGTCCGGGCGTACCCGGCCCGTGGCGGCAGCGTTGGACGCATGGTTGACGCCGCTTGCCGGGGCAATCCATACTCATCCGTATGGTAAGCAATATCCCCGCATCCCCGGCGATCAGCCGCTTCCCCACCGCCGACCTTCGTCTGGCGGTGGAAACGCGTGGGCCGGTGGGCGGTCCGGCCCTGCTGTTCGCGCACGGCTTCGGCCAGACCCGTGGCGCCTGGAACAGTACCGCCGCGGCGCTGGCGCAGGCGGGCTGCCGTTGCGTCAGCTTCGACGCGCGCGGGCATGGCGAGAGCGAGCGGATGGCGGGCGGCGCCGATTCCCGCACCGGCTATCACATGGACCAGTTTGCCGATGACCTGCGGCGGCTGGCCGTGGCGCAGCCGCAGCCGCCGATCCTGGTGGGCGCCTCGATGGGCGGCCTGCTCGGCATCGTGCTGGCCGGCGAGGTGCGGCCGTCGCCGTTCCGTGCGCTGGTGCTGGTGGACATCACGCCGCGCTGGGAAACCGCCGGGGTGGAACGCATCCTTGCCTTCATGCAGGCGCATCCGCACGGCTTCGCGAATTATGCCGAGGCCGCCGAGCAGATCGCCGCCTACCTGCCGCAGCGGCGCGAGCGCAAGAGCGAACAGCAACTGCGGCCATTGCTGCGTGAGGGTGCCGATGGCCGCTTGCGCTGGCACTGGGACCCGGCGCTGCTGGCCGGCGACCTGGTGCAGGAGAGCGAGCGCTACCAGCCGCGCCTGCAGGCCGCCGCGACGAAGATCGAGGTGCCCGTGCTGTTGTTGTCCGGCGCGCGCAGCGACGTGGTGTCGCGCGCCACCGTCGACGAATTCCTGCAGCTGGTGCCGCATGCGCAGCACGTGGAGTTGCCGCACGCCACCCATATGGTGGCCGGCGACGCGAATGACGCTTTTACCCGCGAGGTGGTCCGCTTCGCGCAGAACCTTGCCCTTGACCAACCGGCCGGCGCGTCGCCGGCTCCGTTCGATCGCCATGAGGTGTTGAGATGTCCGTGATACTGACCCTGCTGGCGGCGCTCATTGCCACCGGCGTCTGTGCCTACCACCGCAGCAGCCTGCGCAACTGGGCGATCGCCACGCTCGCCGCCACGCTGGTGGTCGGCCTGGTCGTGCATGCGCCGTGGACCACCACGATCCTGCTGATCGTCGAGTTGGCGATCGCGCTGCCGCTGTTGCTGGTGGACTTCCGCCGCAGGCAGATCAGCCTGCCGCTGCTGAAGCTGTTCGCCAAGGTCACCCCGCAGCTGTCCGAGACCGAGCAGACCGCGCTGGAGGCCGGCACGGTCGGTTTCGAGGGCGAGCTGTTCTCCGGCAAGCCGGACTGGCACGAGCTGCTGAAGCAGCCGAAGCCCGAGCTCTCCGTGGAGGAGCAGGCCTTCATGGACGGCCCGGTGGAAGAGCTGTGCGGGATGATCGACGACTGGCAGATCACCCACGAGCTGGCCGACCTGCCGCCGAATGTGTGGGCGTTCATCAAGAAGAACCGTTTCTTCGGCATGATCATTCCGAAGCGGTACGGCGGCCTCGAGTTCTCCGCACTGGCGCATTCGGCGGTGCTGCAGAAGCTGTCCACCATCTCGGCCACGGTGTCCTCCACGGTGGCCGTGCCGAACTCGCTGGGCCCGGCCGAACTGCTGCTGCACTACGGCTCGGAAGAGCAGAAGAACCACTACCTGCCGCGCCTGGCGGTGGGCGAGGAGATTCCCTGCTTCGCGCTGACCGGCCCTTACGCCGGTTCCGACGCCACCTCGATCCCCGACGTGGGCATCGTCTGCAGGCAGGTGGTCGATGGCGTGGAGACGCTCGGCATCAAGCTCACCTTCGACAAGCGCTACATCACGCTGGCGCCGATCGCCACGGTGGTCGGCCTGGCCTTCCGCATGTTCGACCCCGAGCACCTGCTGGGCGACAAGGAGGATCTCGGCATCACCCTGGCGCTGCTGCCGCGCTCGACGCCGGGGCTGGAGATCGGCCGCCGCCACTTCCCGCTGAACATCCCGTTCCAGAACGGGCCGGTGCGCGGCAACGACGTGTTCGCGCCGCTGTCGGTGCTGATCGGCGGCCCGCAGATGGCCGGCCACGGCTGGCGCATGCTGGTCGAGTGCCTGTCGGTGGGCCGCGCGATCTCGCTGCCGTCCAACGCCACCGGCGGCATGCGCGCCTCGGCGCTGGCCACCGGGGCCTATGCGCGCATGCGCAAGCAGTTCGGCCTGGCGGTGGCCCGCTTCGAGGGCGTGGAGGAGGCGCTGGCGCGCATCGGCGGCCTCACCTACGCCACCGCGGCGCTGTCGCGCGCCACCGCGGCGGCGGTCGATCGCGGCGAGAAGCCGGCGGTGCCGTCGGCGATCGCCAAGTACCACGCCACCGAGTGGGCACGGCAGATGGCCAAGGACACCATGGACGTGCACGGTGGCAAGGCGGTGCAATTGGGCCCGAAGAATTACGCCGGGCGCGGCTGGTCGGCGGTGCCGATCGCGATCACCGTGGAAGGCGCCAATATCATGACGCGCAGCCTGATGATCTTCGGCCAGGGCGCGATCCGCTGCCATCCGTACGTACTGAAGGAAATGCAGGCGCTGTCGATCGCCGACCGCGGCGAGCGGCTGAAGACGTTCGACCGGCTGCTGTTCGGCCACCTCGGTTTCGGCATCTCCAATGCGGTGCGCAGCTTCGCTATGGGCTTCTCCGGTGCGCGCCTGGGCGAAACCGCCGGCGACGCCTACACCCGCCGCTACTACCGCAAGCTCGACCGCTACTCGGCCGCGCTGGCGCTCACCGCCGACGTGTTCATGGGCGTGCTTGGCGGCAAGCTGAAGTTCAAGGAGAAGCTGTCGGCGCGCCTGGGCGACGTGCTGAGCTACCTGTACATCGCCAGCGCCATGCTCAAGCGCTACGAGGACACCGGCCGGCCGGAGGCGGACCGCCCGTTCCTGGCCTGGGGCTTCCACGAGTGCATGTGGCTGATCCAGAACGCGCTGGACGGCGCGATCCGCAACTTCCCGGTGCGTCCGGTGGCGTGGCTGCTGCGTGCGCTGGTATTCCCGCTGGGCCGGCGCGAGGTGCCGCCGTCCGATCGCCTCGGCCGCCGCGTCGCCGCGCTGCTCACCGCGCCGAATGACGCGCTCGACCGCCTCACCGACTGGGTCTACACCACGCCCACGGCGAACAACACGATCGGTCGCATGAAGGCGCTGCTGCCCGACGTGATCGCCGCCGAGCCGGTCGACCGCAAGTTCGGCAAGGCGCTGAAGGCGGGGCAGTTCAAGTCGCACGACTACCTCGGCCAGCTGGCCGAGGCGCAGCAGGCCGGGGTGATTTCGGAAGCCGAGGCGGACCTGCTCAAGCGCGTGCGCGAAGGCGTGTTCGAGTTCATCTCGGTGGACGACTTCGACACCGACGAGCTGCGCGCGTTCAAGACGCGGGCGGATGCCGCGTAAATCGACCGACCGACCGGCCCGCCTTGCGGGCCGGTTCTTTTTCTGGGGGCCATCGATGAGTGCTTCGGTATTGTCGCTGTACCGCCGCATCACGCGCTGGCCGGCAGGCCACGGGATCTTCTCGCGACTGGTCTGCCTCAAGGCGCCGTACTTCGCCACGATCGCGCCGCGTTTCGTGGTGCTGCAGCCGGGGCGCTGCGAGGTGCGCATCCGCGACCGTCGCCGCGTGCACAACCACCTCGGCACCGTGCATGCGATCGCGCTGTGCAACCTAGCCGAACTGGCCGCCGGGGTGATGACCGATGCGACCATCCCGGCCGACATGCGCTGGATCCCCAAGGGCATGACCGTCGAGTACCTGAGGAAGGCGGTGGGCACGATGCACGGCGTCGCCACGCCGGAGCTGGCCGCGCTCGTGTCCGGCGAGGGTCATGAATGGCCGGTCAGGGTGGAGGTGGCGGATGATGCCGGCGAGACGGTGTTCCGGGCGCACGTGCTGATGTGGATATCGCCGCGCAAGCGCGGCTAACAGGCAGCCCGCGCCGGTTCAGTCCGCCAGCACGCAGCGGCCCTTGCCGCTGCGCTTGGCTGCGTACATGGCATGGTCGGCCGCCTGCATCAGTCGCTGGTCGGCATCATCGGCGGCCGCATCCGGCCGGTAGGGCGCGATGCCGATGCTGGCGCCGACATGCACCTCGATCGGCTGGCCGCCGACGCTGAGCGCATAAGGCTCGCCCAGCGCCGCGCACAACTTCTCGCCCAGCTGCAGCGCCAACCGGGGGTCCTCGATGTCCTCCAGCAGCAGCGCGAATTCATCGCCGCCCAGTCGCGCCACCGTGTCGTTGCGGCGCAGCTGCGCCGACAGCCGTGCGGCGATCTCCTGCAGCAGAGCGTCGCCGGCGGCGTGGCCATGGGTGTCGTTGACCTGCTTGAAGCCGTCGAGGTCGATGCTGGCGAGGGCGAACCTGCTCTGGTGGCGGTTCGCACGCTGGATCGCGCCGTACAGGCGGTCCTGGAACAGGATGCGGTTCGGCAGGCCGGTCAGCGGGTCGTGCTGGGCCTGATGGCGCACCATCGCCTCCATCAGCTTGCGTTCGGCGATTTCCCTGGTCAGTTGCTGGTTGCGCTCGGCCAGCTCGTCCAGTGCCTGCTGCAGCTTCATGCGTGCCGTGTACAGCTCCAGGAATACGCGCACCTTCGACTGCAGGATCGTGTCGTTGATCGGCTTGGCGATGTAGTCGACCGCGCCGGAGTGGTAGCCCTTGAGCCGGTTCAGGTCGTCGGCGTAGGCGGCGGTGACGAAGATGATCGGGGTGTCGCGCAGGTGCTCGGCGCTGCCGAGCAGGGCGGCCACCTCGAAGCCGTCCATGTCGGGCATGTTGACGTCGAGCAGGATCAGCGCGAACTCGTGGTCCAGGCACAGCACCAGCGCCTCGGCGCCGCCGTGCGCCTCGAACAGCTCGGCACCGCTGTGGGCGAGCAGCCGGCGCATGGCGACCAGGTTGGCAGTGGTGTCGTCGACTACAAGAATCTTCGGCAGCATCGTATTCGCCAGACAGGCAGACCTGGGTTTACCTTAACCGTTGCCGCCGGCGGGGCATGAATGCCGTCGTACTCAACGACGCAGCCAGGCCAGCATGGTGACCGCCAGGAGGTCGAGATCGATCGGCTTGGACAGATAGTCGCTGGCACCCATTGCCAGGCACTTCTCGCGGTCGCCGTGCATCGCCTTGGCGGTCAGCGCGATGATCGGCAGGGCGCCGTAGCGCGGTTGCGTACGGATCGTGCGGATCATCTCGTAACCGTCCATGCCCGGCATCATGACGTCGATCAGCAGCAGCTCCGGCATCGCCTCGTCGGCCAGCATGCGCAGCGCCTTGGCGCCGTCCTGCGCCAGGCTCACCTGCATGCCCCAGCCGCGCAGCACCTTGGACAGCGCGAACAGGTTGCGCACGTTGTCGTCCACCAGCAGCACGCGGCGGCCGGCCAGCTCGCCGCCGACGGCCGCCGGCTGGGCGGTGGTGGCGACGGTCACGGCGTACGGTGCGGCATCCTGCCGGTCGGGCGTGGCCTCCGACTGCGCCGACGCGGTCGCCGGCGGCTCCTCCGGCAACAGCACGGTGAAGCGGCTGCCGCGACCCGGTTCGCTGCGCACGACCAGCTCGCCGCCGAGCAGCCTCGCCATTCGCCGCGAAATGGCCAGACCCAGGCCAGTGCCGCCGAACTGCCGGCTGGTGCCGGCGTCCACCTGCTCGAACGCGTTGAAGATGTGTTCGAGCTTGTCGGCGGGAATGCCGATGCCGGTGTCGCTGACGGTCAGCGCCAGCAGCAGCTGGCCCTGCAGCGAGTCGGGCACGTCGAGCTGGTCAGGACGACCGATGTGCAGGCCCACCGCACCTTCGGTGGTGAACTTGAAGGCATTGCCGAGCAGGTTGTTGGCGATCTGTTCCAGCCGGGCGCAATCCGTGCGCAGGGTCGCCGGCAGCCCGGCTTCGACCTCCAGCGTCAGCCCCAGCGATTTCTGCACGGCGACGTGGGCGAAAGTGCGGCGCAGGCGCTGCACCAGCTCGGCCAGCGGCAGCTCGTCGATCACCAGCGCCATCTTGCCGGCCTCGATCTTGGACAGGTCGAGGATGTCGTTGATCAGGTGCAGCAGGGCGTTGCCGGCGTCATGGATGATCTGCGCCGACTCGACCTGCTCCGCGTCCAGGTTGCCGCCGGCGTTGCCGGCCAGGTCGCGCGACAGGATCAGCAGGCTGTTCAGCGGCGTGCGCAACTCGTGCGACATGTTGGCGAGGAACTCGGACTTGTACTGGCTGGCACGTGCCAGTTCGGCGGCCTTGTCGGCGGTTTCCTGTTGCAGATCCTCCAGCACGTACTTCTGCCGGTTGAGGCTGTCGGTCTTCTCGCGCAGTTCCTCGTTCGACGCCTGCAGCTCGCAGGCCTGTATGCGCAGTTCCTCTTCGGAGGCGATCAGCCGCCGGGATTGCTCCTCCAGTTCTTCGGTCTTCGCCTGCAGGGCGTCGTTGTTGTTGCGCAGCACCTCCTTCTGCTGGCGCATCACCAGTTCGGACACGCGCAGCTCGTCGGCCTGCTCCTGCGTGCGCAGCAGAAGACCCTGCACGCTGACCGCGTGGTTGAGGTTCTCCAGGCTCAGCGCCACCAGCGGCAGCAGTTCGTTCAGCAACTGTCGCAGCAGCGGGGTCGGCGGGGTGAAGCCGGCCAGTTCCAGCACGCCGATCAGGGTGTCGCGGTACAGCACCGGCAGGATCACGATGTGGCCGGGCAGTGCCTCGCCGCTGCCGGAGTCGATGTGCAGGTAGTCAGCCGGCACGTCGTCCAGGATGATCGGCTTGCGCTCGATCGCGCACTGCCCGACCAGGCCCTCGCCAGGCATGTACTGGTCGGCCGAACGATTGCTCAGGCGCAGGCCGTAGCTGCCGAGCAGGTCGAGCCGCTGGCGCGCGTCGTCGTAGGAATAGAACAGGCCCACGCCAGCCTTGCACAGCGGCACCAGCGCGCTGGTCAGCCACTGCGCGAACTCCTTGTGCGTGGTGGCCTGCAGCAGCAGGTGGGCAACGTCGGACACTTGTTGCTTGATCCGGCTCTGCGCCTCGGTCTCCATCGACATCTGCCTGAACACCTGCAGCGCGCGGGCGATCTCGCCGATCTCGTCGCGGCGGTCGATCCGGCGGATCTCGAAATCGTGGTCGTGGTTCGCCAGCCGGGTCAGCTGGTCGGTCAGGCCGCGCAGCGGGCGGGTCACCAGGCGCAGGGTCAGCCGGATCACCGCCACGCCGAACAGGATGGCGAGCGCGGCCGCCACGAGGTCGACCGTGCGGGTGATGGTGATGGTCCGGTCCAGGCGCCGGTTGCGTGTGGACAGCAACCGCTCCTCGTCCAGCGTCATCTGCGTGATGATGTCCTTGATTTCCTTCGCGCTGATGCTGCGGTGTTTCAGGTAGTCGGACTGGATGCGCTGCCGCTGCAGCGCGGCCTGCACGGGGTCGAGCGTGTCCAGGCCGGCGAGGGCGTCGACCACACCGCTGCGGAACTCGCGCTGCCACAGCTGCGCCATCTCCTCCACCTTGTCCACGCGCGACAGCTGCAGCGGGTTGTCCGACATCAGTCCGCGCAGCCGCGCGAGATCGGTGTGCAGGTTCCGGCTGGCGCTCTCGAAGGCGTAGAGTTCTGCGGCATTCTGGGTCAGCAGGTAGCCGCGGGCGCCAACCTGGCTGGCCTGCATCGATTGCAGCACATGGTCCAGTTGCAGCAGCACCTGGTAGGTGTGCATCGACCAGCCGCGGTCATCCTCCTGCTGGCGCATCGAGCGCACGCTGATCGCGTTGGCCAGCAGGAACAGCCCCAGCAGCAGGCCGATGGCCAGCATGATCTTGTGCTGCAACGGCTGGTTGGCCAGCCAGGTATTGGATGTTCGGGTCGGTGCCATACGCACATTATCGCAGCTTGTCGCTGCGCCTATCGCAGGTCTGGCGCGGGGCAGGCGCGGCGGCAGTCATCGCTTCAGCGACGCCAGACCGGCGGCACGATCGAGCCGCGCCGCCGCGCCACGGCCAGCAGGCCGAGCGTGCCCAGCGAGCACAACGCCAGCGCGATCACCGATGCCTCGGCGCCAAACGCGCCGCCGGTAAGCCAGTCCGGGCCGCTGCGGGTGGAAACCAGCCAGCCGTCGGCGGGGGTGCCGGAAACCGGGATGCCGTAGATCGTGCCCTGGGCGAAGTTCCATGCTGCATGCAGGCCCATGCACACCGGCAGCGAGCGGGTCACGTGGTAGACCATGCCGAACAGCAGGCCGGCCTCGATCGCGATGGCCGCCGAGCTCCACAGCGTGGCGCCGGGGTTGGCGAGGTGGATCGCGCCGAACAGCAGCGCGGAAATGCCCAGCGCCCACCAGGTGCCCAGGCCTTCCTCCACGATGCGGAACAGCACGCCGCGGAAGACGATCTCCTCGCCGATGCCAGCGCCCAGACCCACCACCAGCAGCGCACCCAACCACGGTGCGTGCGGCTGGAACGCGCTCACCTGGTAGCTGCCGGCCAGCCACAGCACGGCCACCACGGCGCTGAACAGCAGCAGCCCACACAATGCGCCGAGCAGGCCCTGCGGCAGCAGCGAGCGTGGCGCCAGCTCGACGAGTGCCCGGCGTTCGACCAGCTTCACCAGGATCAGGTAAGCCGCCAGCGGCACCAGCGCACGGGCGACGAACTGCGCCAGGTTCTGCTGCAGGACCGGCGTGTCCTTGCCCATGCCCAGCGCAAGGAAGCCGAACCGCAGCATCACCATCAGGCCGACCAGCCAGGCCACGAAGATCGCGATCCGCCCCGGCGGGGAAAGCAGCCAGCGCTGCTGGCGTGGCGCTCCGGGCGGCGTGGTGAAGGCGATGGCCTGGTCGTGCATGCGTGGCTCCCCCGGCAAAGCCCCGCACGTTAGCAGTGCGGTGGCGTTGCGGCTACAGCTCCACCGCCGCCGCGTGCTCGCGGGTGGCGGCGAAGCGCACCTGTGGCCAGCGCTCCTGCGCCAGCTGCAGGTTGACCCGCGTCGGCGCGATGTAGACCAGCTCGCCGGCCGCGTCCAGCGCGAGGTTCATCGCATTCTTTTCGCGGAATTCCTCCAGCTTCTTCGGGTCGTCGCAGTGCACCCAGCGTGCGGTGGTCACTGTCACCGGCTCGAAGCTGGCGTCCACGTTGTATTCGTCCTTCAGCCGGTAGGCGACCACCTCGAACTGCAGCACGCCGACCGCACCCAGGATCAGGTCGTTGGACATCAGCGGGCGGAAGAACTGGGTGGCGCCTTCCTCGGAAAGTTGTGCCAGGCCCTTGTGCAGCGCCTTCATCTTCAGCGGGTCGCGCAGCCGCGCGCGGCGGAACAATTCTGGCGCGAAGTTCGGAATGCCGGTGAAGGTGACCAGCTCGCCTTCGGTGAAGGTGTCGCCGATGGCGATGGTGCCGTGGTTGTGCAGGCCGATCACGTCGCCGGGGTAGGCCGTCTCCACGATCTCGCGGTCGCTGGCCATGAAGGTCAGCGCGTTGGCGATGCGCACTTCCTTGCCGGTGCGGGTCTGGATCATCTTCATGCCGGCCGCGTAGGTGCCCGAGCACACGCGCATGAAGGCCACGCGGTCGCGGTGCGCCGGGTCCATGTTGGCCTGGATCTTGAACACGAAGCCGGAAAGCTTCTCCTCCTCCGGCTGGATCTCGCGCGTGGCGGTGGCGCGCGGGCGCGGGCTGGGCGCGTGTTCGACGAAGAAGTCCAGCAGCAGCTGCACGCCGAAGTTGTTCACCGCCGAGCCGAAGAACACCGGCGTCTGCCGCCCGGCCAGGTACTCGCCGAGATCGAACGAGGGCGCGGCGCCCTGCACCAGCTCCAGTTCCTCGCGCAGCTCGCGCATCGCCTCGGCACCGATCTTCTCGGCCAGGCCGGGCGCGTCGAGGCCCTGGAAGATGGTCGAATCCTGCCGGGTGAAATTCTTGCCCTGCTCGAAGATGTGCACCTCGTCCAGCGCCAGGTGGTACACGCCCTTCAGCCGCTTGCCCATGCCGATCGGCCAGGTCAGCGGCGCGCAGGCGATGCCCAGCACCGACTCCACCTCGTCCAGCAGCTCGATCGGCGAGCGACCCTCGCGGTCGAGCTTGTTGATGAAGGTCATGATCGGCGTGTCGCGCAGGCGGCACACCTCCATCAGCTTGATGGTGCGCTCCTCCACGCCCTTGGCGCAGTCGATCACCATCAGTGCCGAATCCACCGCGGTCAGCACGCGGTAGGTGTCCTCGGAGAAATCCGCGTGGCCCGGCGTGTCGAGCAGGTTGACGATCTTGCCCTCGTAGGGGAACTGCATCACCGACGAGGTCACCGAGATGCCGCGCTCCTTCTCCAGCGCCATCCAGTCCGAGGTGGCGTGACGCGCCGTCTTGCGGCTCTTCACGCTGCCCGCCATCTGGATCGCGCCGCCGAACAGCAGCAGTTTCTCGGTCAGCGTGGTCTTGCCCGCGTCGGGGTGGCTGACGATGGCGAAGCTGCGGCGGCGGCGGGTTTCGTCGAGATGGGTGGGCATGGAGAGCGGGTCGACTTGAGCGCGAACCGGTAATTGTAGCGTGGATCGGGTCAGGACCCTGGCGCGGCGATGACCCGCCGCCCGCCTGCGGCCGGGCTTCGGCATGACCCGCTTGACATGTTTCCATTATTCCAAAACCATGGAACCATGAATACCCGAACCGCGCTTGCCTCCCTTGGCGCATTGAGCCACGAGTCCCGCCTGGCCGCGTTCCGCCGGCTGGTGCAGGCCGGCCACGACGGCCTTTCCGTCGGCGAGTTGCGTGAGCAGCTCGACCTTCCGCCGGCCACGCTGAGCGCACACCTCAACGTGCTGCGGGCCGCTGCGCTGGTGGAAGACCAGCGCGAGGGGCGGGTGATCCGCGTTCGCGCCAACTATCGGCAGATGAACGCCCTGCTGGCCTACCTCACCGAGAACTGCTGCGCTGGAACCGCGGATTGCGGGCCGGCCGTTTCCTGCACGCCGCGCAAGACCGGAGCGAAGAAATGAAACGATTCCACCTACACCTCGATGTTGCCGACCTCGCCGGCAGCATCCGCTTCCATACCAGGCTGTTCGCCGCCGAACCGGGCGTGCTGAAGCACGACTACGCCAAGTGGAGGCTGGAGGATCCGCGGCTCAACTTGGCGATCTCCAGCGCTGGCCGGACCCCGGGCATCGATCACCTTGGGTTGCAGGTCGATAGCGCCGAGGAACTTGCGGCGCTCGGCCCGCGCTTGGAGGCCGCCGGCGGCGCCGTGGTGCCGCAGGGCGCGGCCGCCTGCGGCTACGCGCGTTCCGACAAGCTCCGGACCGAAGATCCGCAGGGCACGCGCTGGGAGACTTTTCACACTTTGGGCGAAGCGACGACCTACTGCGCGGCCGATGGCGCAACTTGCACGCCTGACATGTGCACGGCGAGGCCGCAGGTTGCCGAAGGCCGGGCGTGCTGCGCGCCGCGATGAAACGCGTCCTGTTCGTCTGCGTCGAAAACTCCAACCGCAGCCAGATGGCCGAGGCGTTCGCGCGCCTTCATGGCGGCGATGCCGTCGAGGCGCTGAGCGCCGGCTCGGCCCCGTCCGGCAGGATCAACCCCAAGGCGGTGCGTTTCATGGCCGAGCTCGGCTACGACCTGACCAGGCACGCGTCGAAGTCGCTGGACGACGTCGGCGGCGAGTTCGACGCGGTCGTCACCATGGGCTGCGGCGACCAGTGCCCCTGGGTGCCGGCGAAGCGGCGTGAGGACTGGAACCTGCCCGACCCGAAACACCTGGACGACGACGGCTATCGCGCGGTGCGCGACGAGATTTCCGCGCGGGTCAGGCAGCTGCTGACGGAACTGTAGTGATGCTCATGCGACGGCTGACCGCCGAGTTCCTCGGTACCGGTGTGCTGCTCGCTGCGGTGGTGGGCTCCGCCATCATGGGGGCGGCGCTGTCCGGCGGCAATGACGGTATCGCGCTGCTGGCCAACGCGGGTGCCACGGCGGCCATCCTGTACGTGCTGATCGCCGTGCTTGGCCCCATCTCCGGCGCGCACTTCAACCCGGCCGTGACCGTAGCGATGCGCTTGCGCGGCGAGCTGCGCACGACCGAAGCGATTGCCTACGTCGCCGCGCAGCTCGTCGCCGCCATCGGCGGTGTACTGCTGGCGCATGCGATGTTTGGCCAGCCGCTGTGGCAGCCCGGCGTGCACGCGCGCACGGGGCCGGCTCAGTGGCTGAGCGAAGGCGTCGCCACCGCCGGACTGCTGCTGACGATTCTGCTTGGCATGCGTTCGCGGCCTGCGGCCATGCCAGGCCTGGTGGCGAGCTACATCTTCGCGGCGTACTGGTTCACCGCCAGCACCTCCTTTGCCAACCCCGCGGTCACCCTGGCGAGGGCATTCACGCAGTCCTTCGCCGGCATCCGCCCCGGCGACGTAGTGGGCTTCGTGGCGGCACAGTTCACGGGCATGGCGTTCGCGCTAGTGGTGGCTTTCGCCCTGGATGAACGCCCCGCCGACACGGCGTGGCGGTCGGCCGAGAGCGAAGGCACTTCCGCGCCGAGCGGCCGGCTGCGTCGGCTCGGTCAGCTGGCTGCTTTCAGGCGGGCTGGAACGGGGTCAGGTTAAGTTATTCCAACATCTGTCCTCGCTCGGGAGTTGGCATTTCGTGGGCCCCGCCAAGTGCATCACTTCGCCAGTTGCCTCAGCACCCGATGCCAGAACTCCAGCCCTGCCTCGACTTCCGAGGCCGGCAGCTTCTCGTTGAGGCCGTGGGCGAAGCTGTCGTCGGGTTTGGTGAAGGCGGCGTCGATGCCGTAGCTGGAAACGCCAGCGTTGCGGAAGTACATGCTGTCGGAGGCGCCGGCGGACATGCCGGGCACCACGTCCACGCCGGGGTAGCGGGCGTGCACGGCTTCGGTGACGGCGGCGATCACGTCCTGGCGCAGCGGCGAGGCGGGGCTGGCCACCGGTGGGGGCGATTGCACGGTCACGCTGGCGGACTTGTCGTCGATCACCTTGACCAGCGTGTCGCGCACGCTGTCGACCGGCGTGCCCGGGAAGATGCGGCAGTTGATGTTGACGCTGGCGCCTTGCGGCAGCGCGTTGAGCGCATGGCCGCCGTTGAGCATGGTCGCCACGCAGGTGGTGCGGATCTGCCCGACGTAGGCGGGGTCGGCCGAGATGGTGGCCGCGGCAGCGGCATCGTCGGGATGGGCGGCGAACTGCGTCATCGCCGCACCGAGTGGGCCGGGTGTGTGGGCGCCGAGCGCGCGCAGCGAGGCGAGCGTGATCTCGCTGCTCTGCGGCGGAAACTGGTGGCCGGCGACGCGGTCGATGACGCGCGCCAGTCGGTAGATCGCGTTGTCCGCGGTGGGTTCGCTGGAGTGCCCGCCGGGCGAGGTGAGGCTGATCCGGAAGTCCGCGTAGGTCTTCTCGGCGGCCTGGATCTGGTACAGCGCGGGTTTGCCGGTGTCGGGGTTCAGCGTGCCGCCGCCGGCGTCGGCGTTGAGCAGGAATTCGGCGTCGTGATAGCGCTTGGCCAGCTCGCGGGTCGAGGCCATCGTGGTCTCCTCGTCGCCGGACAGCAGCAGGATCAGGTCGTGGCGCGGCTTGAAGCCCTCGCGCCTGAGCCGGATCAGTGTTTCGACCAGCACCACCACCGCGGTCTTCATGTCGGCGGTGCCGCGGCCGTAGAGGTAGCCGTTCTCCTCGATCAGGGTGAACGGGTCGCGGGTCCAGTCCTGGCGCTTGGCCGCCACCACGTCCATGTGCCCGGACAGCAGGATCGGCTTGCCTTCACCGGTGCCGCGGTAACGTGCGACCAGTGCGGCGGTTTCGCCCACCGGGACGATCTCGACGTCGCCGGCGGCGAAGCCCGCGGCCTTGAGCTTGTCGGCCAGGTACGCGGCCAGCACCGGCACCTGGTGCTGGCCCTCGACCGTGGGAAGGCTGATGGCGTGTTTCAGCATGGCCATGGTCTCGGGCAATGCTTCAGCGGCGCTGCCGGCATGAGCCGTGCCGATGCCGGTGCAGAAGACCAGCATGGCCGTGGCGGCGAGTCCGAGTGTGCATGCTGATCCCATGTGGGGTTGCCTGTGCTTGTGGTGAATGGAGCCCGAGTATGCGCGGCGGCCCCGCTGCCTGCACATGCCGGATTCACCGCGTGGTCGTGCTAACCTAGCCGCCGCGCTGGCGGTGCTGCCGCCGGCGCGACACCCCTTGGGGAGTAGCCTGCCTCGCTCGCGCGAGGCGTCTTCGTCAACATACTCGGCACGAGCTGCCGTGGCGGAGACACCGATCCTGGTTGGCGAGACCAGCGGCTGACGGCGCCACGACGGTCGGGCGCGCCGTCGTGCCGTTGCGCCTGGCCCGACCGAATGGCAACCCATGAATCCCGTTTCCATCCTGCTGCTCGGCTTCGCCATGTCCACCGACGCGTTCGCCGCGGCGATCGGCAAGGGCGCCGCCATGACGCGTCCGCGGCTGTCCCAGGCCATGCGCGCCGGCGTGATCTTTGGCGTGATCGAGGCGATCACGCCGGTGATCGGCTGGCTGCTGGGCAAGGGCGCCTCGCGCTACATCGAGGCCTGGGACCACTGGATCGCGTTCGGCCTGCTGCTGGTGCTGGGCCTGCACATGATCTGGGCCGGCGTGCAGCCGGATTCCGGCGAGCCGGTCGACGAGGCGAAGAAGCACGGCATCGTCGGCCTCGCCGTCACCGGCCTGTCCACCAGCATCGACGCGCTGGCGGTGGGCGTGGGGCTGGCCTTCGTCGATACGCCGATCGCCGTGGTGGCGCTGGTGATCGGCCTGTGCACGTTCAGCATGGTCACGCTGGGCATCATGCTCGGCCACATGCTGAGCGCGATGGTCGGCCGGCGCGCGGAGATCATCGGCGGCGTCATCCTGATCGGGGTGGGCGCGGTGATCCTGTACGAGCATCTTTCCGCCTGACGGGCGCCCATGAAAAACCCGGGGATCGCTCCCCGGGTTCTATGCTCCCGCCGTGTTGCGGGATGGCCTACAGCTTGTAGTTCACGCCGAACAGCACCGTGCGGCCCCAGGTGTCGTACTCCAGCGGGCGCACCACCTGCACGTTGTTGGGCAGGCCGGAGATCTGCACGCTCTTGTCCGCCGTGTTGCTGAGGTTGCTGACCTGCAGCAGCAGCGACAGGCCGTTCAGGCTGCCCTCGGAGAACGCGTAGCCCACCTGCAGGTCCGTTTGCCGGTTGGCCAGGATCTTGGTGTAGGCAATCTGGTTGAACCGGGGTGTGATTTCGCCACTGAACGACGAGCGGTAGCGTTCGGCCACGCGCACCGACCAGCCGTACTTCTCGTAGTACAGCGCCAGGTTGGCGACCTTGCGCGACAGACCGGGCAAAGTTGTAGGCGGATTCGGACCAGGAATGGAACCAATGACCTTTTGCGGGATGCTGCTGTTAGTCAGCGAGAAGCTGGCCTGCACGCCGAAGCCGGCCAGCGCATCGGCCAGCAGCCCGCCTTCCAGCGCACCGGACAGCTCCAGACCGTCCATCTTGCCGCCGGTGCCGTTCGCTGGCCGGGTGAACGAGCCGATGTTGCTGGTCGGGGTGAGCGTGGGATCGTTGTTGGTGTAGTGCGAGAAGTCGTAGTTCAGCGTGGTCTGGTTGTAGATGTAGTTCAGCAGATTCTTGTGGAACGCCGCTGCGGCGAAGTAGCTGGACTTGCCGAAGTAGAACTCGTAGGAGAGGTCGGTGCCCACCGCCACGTACGGCTTCAGCTTCGGGTTGCCGCCGCTGCCGGACCACAGCACCTGGCCGGCGGCCGGGCCGTTCTGCACCTTCGACAGGCCGGCCGAGGTAGACACCTTCTCGTCATCGATGCGCCCGCGCGCCATGGTCTTGGCGAAGCCGAAGCGCAAGTACTGGCGGTCGGTGAGATGTGCCACCAGGTTCAGGCTGGGCAACACGTTGTTGTACTTCGTGCCGTCGTTGATGCGGCCGACCAGGGTGTCACCGTTGGTCTGCAGCGCGGTGGAGGACTGGTCGGTGCGCACGAACTGCACGCCCACGTTGCCGGTCAGCGGCACGCTGCCCAGCGTGGTGTCGATGTTGAACTTGGCGTAGGCCACCGGGACCTTCTCTTCCACGGTGTAGTTGCGGCTCCAGTCGCCCTCGCTGTTGCGCTGGGTCAGGTAGAACTGGTTCGCCAGCGCGCCCAGCACGTTGTAGCTGAGCGCACCGGGGATGCCGCCGTAGCCGAGCGTGGTCGGCGACCACAGGAAGGCCGGGTTCACCGGCGCGCTGAAGTGGTTGTCGTAGGTGCTCTGGGTGGAGCCGTTGCCGTTGAGCCAGGCGAACTGCACATCGGCCCGCTTGGTCTTGGTGCGGTCGGAGTAGTTCACGCCCAGGTTCATGCTGCTGAAGATCCAGCCCAGCGGGTGGCTCACCTCCAGCCGCACGGCCTTGATGGTGTCCTTCTGGGTGTCGAACTCCTGGCGGCCGTTGTAGCCGTAGCCGCCCGGGTCGGTGAACACCACCAGGGACGGGTCGGCCAGGTTCACCGCCGGCGAGAAGTACGGGTAACCGTTGCCGGCCGGGGTGCGGAAGTCGACGCTGGTGAAGGCGCCGCCGGCCAGGCCGGTGAACAGGTAGGCGTCGTGCAGCTTCTTCTTCGCGCTGGAGTACGAAAGGTCCGCGGTGGCGGTCCAGCCGTTGTCGAAGTCGTACTGGTTGTTCCAGCCGGCGGAGAACAGCTTGTCGTGCTCCTTGGTGTACTGGTTCTGCAGGATCGGCGCGATGCCGCTGATGGTGCCGGAGGTGACGATCGGGTAGGGCTGCGCCGGCGTGACGCCGACGTTGGAATAGCTGACGTTGTCCCACGGGTTGCTCGACCACTGCGCGCCGTTGGTGAACTTCTTCTCGCCGAAGATGGAGTGGTACAGGTCCAGGGTGGAGTGGTAGTGGTCGCCCGGCGCCCATTCCAGCACGGCCATCAGGCCGCTGCGTTTCTGGGTCAGTGACTGCGCACGCAGTTGCATGCCCTCCTCCGAGATCACGCCGTCAGGCATGCCGGGCGTGTGCGGCGCCCACCAATTGGTCTCGGCGCTGCCCGGGCCGTTGTTCATGCTCCACCACCAGGCCTGGTACTGCTTTTCCTGGATCGGCGAGTCGAGGTGGGCGAAGCCCACGGCCAGGCCCAGGGTGTGGTCGAAGAACTGGTTGATGTAGGAAATGCTGGCGCGATGGCCCATGTCGCCCACGCCGCCGCCCGGGTTGAGGTCGCCGTTGGTGGTGTGCTCGCCGCGCACATTGACCGCGAAGGCGGGGCCGGGCAGGTCCAGCGGCTTGATCGTGTGCAGATCGACGGTGCCGGACAGGCCCTGGCCGATCAGGCTGGCGTCGGGCGTCTTGTAGATCGCCACGCCGCTGATCAGCTCGGACGGGTACTGGTCGTATTCGACGCCGCGGTTCTCGCCGATCGTGGCCTGCTCGCGCCCGTTCAGCGTGGTGCCGGCAAAACCGGGGTCCAGGCCGCGGATCGAGATCATGTTGGCGCGGCCGTTCAGGCGCTGGGTAGCTACGCCCGGCACGCGCGACAGGCTTTCGGCGATGCTCGCATCGGGCAGCTTGCCGATGTCCTCAGCCGAGATCGCCTCGATGATGTTGTCGGAGTTCTGTTTCGCCTTCAGCGAGTTCTCGATGCTGGCGCGGATGCCGGTAACGACGATCGCGTCGAGGTTGCTGACCGTGTTCTCGGATTTCTTGTTCTTCTTTTCGGCGGTCTTGCTGTCCGGCTTGGCCGGCGCGGTCTGGTTGTCGGTCGGTTGGGGCTGCGGCTGTGCCTGCTGTGCCGAGGCCGAAGCGCTCAGCGTCAAGCCAAGCAGCACGGCCGCGCAGGAGGCGGCCAGCGGCCGCAGACGAAAACGGGCGAACGGCGCACGCGGCGCCTGCGACATGCGGAAAGAGCTCATGGCGTCCCTCGGTCGGAATGGCGAGTGCCCCCCCGGCACTCAGGCGCCGACGGAGGCGGCTCCGCGACCGGCCTATGCTACTGCCAGACCATGCCGGCGTGTCCAGCCCCATTTTTCCTGCATACATGTTCGAGTGAGCAGGGCACCAATCGCTGCAATGCAGCATCGCAGCGCCGAGCGCGGCGCTATTTCACTTCCTTCTCCATCAGTTTCTCCACCATGCCGGCGGGCACCTCCTGGTAGTGGTCGAACTCCATGCTGAAGGTGCCGCGGCCGCGGGTGGCCGAGCGCAGGAAGTTGATGTAGCCGAACATTTCGGCCAGCGGCACGAAGCCCTGCACGAAGGCGGAACTGCCTTTGTGGCCCTGGTCGCTGACCGTGCCGCGGCGGCGGTTGATGTCGCCGATGACGTCGCCCAGGTAGTCCGCCTCCATCACCACTTCGAGCCGCATGATCGGCTCCAGCAGTTTCGGGCTGCTGAGCTTCTGCGCCTCGCGGAAGCACTGCCGCGCGGCGATCTCGAACGCCAGCGCGGAGGAGTCGACGTCGTGGTACTTGCCGTCGATCAGGCGCGCGGCGAAGTCGACCACTTCGTAGCCGGCGACCTGGCCCTCCTGCGCCTCGACCTTGATCGCGTGCTCCACCGCGGGAATGTACTCGCGCGGCACGCGGCCGCCGACCACCTCATCGGAGAACACCACGCCCGAGCCCGCTTCGCCCGGCTCGAAGATCATCGTCACCTCGGCGAACTGGCCGGAGCCGCCGGTCTGCTTCTTGTGCGTGTAGGTGTGCTCGACGGTCTTGCCGAACGCCTCGCGGAAGCTGACCCGCGGTTTGCCCATGTTCGCCTCCACGCCCAGCTCGGTGCGCATGCGGTCGATTGTCACCTCCAGGTGCAGCTCGCCCATGCCCTTGAGCACGGTCTGCCCGGTTTCCTGGTCCACCTCGAGCTTCAGCGACGGGTCGGCCTTGACCATCTTGTAGAGCGCGCTGGACAGTTTGTCGACGTCGTCGCGGTTCTTCGGCTCGACCGACACGCTGATCACCGGGTCGGGAAAGCGCATGCGTTCGAGCAGTGCCGGATGCGCCGGGTCGGACAGCGAATCGCCGGTCTCGGTGTCCTTCATCGAGACGAACGCGCAGATGTCGCCGGCGCGCACCTCGTCGATTTCCCGGGTGTGGTCGGCCTGCACCTCGACGATGCGGCCCACGCGCTCCTTCCTGCCGCGGGTGACGTTGAGCAGGGTGTCGCCCTTTTTGATCACGCCCGAATAGATGCGGCAGAAGGTGAGCGTGCCGAACTGGTCGTTGATCACCTTGAACGCCAGCGCGCGCGCCGGCGCGTCGTCGGTGACGGCCTGTTCGCCGACGACGTGGCCGTCCTCGTCGACCAGCGCGATGCCGCCGTTCTCGCCCGGGTAGGGAAGATAATCGACCACCGCGTCCAGCAGCTGCTGCACGCCCTTGTTCTTGTACGACGAGCCGCACAGCACCGGCACCAGTGCGCCGGTGACGGTGCCCTTGCGGATGCACTGCTTGAGCACGGCCGGGTCGAACCCGCCGGTGTTCAGCAGGCGCTCGAACGCGTCGTCGTCCAGCGCCAGCGCGGTTTCCAGCAGGTCCTGGCGCAGCTTCGGCAGGTCGGCGATCCATGCGTTGTCGGCGCTGGCGCCGAACGTCAGGCGATCCTTAAGCTGTTCCAGCGGCACGGTTTCCCACACGCTGTCCTTGTCGTCGGAGGCCCACAGGTAGCCCACGCCGGCGACCAGGTCGGCCATGCCGACGAACTCGTCGCTGCTGCCCAGCGGCACCTGGCACAGCAGCGCGTTGGCACCAAGGCGCTCGCGGATACCCTGCACGCAATACGCGAAATTCGCGCCGATACGGTCCATCTTGTTGACGTAGCAGAGGCGTGGCACCTTGTACTGGTCGGCCAGGCGCCAGTTGGTCTCGGTCTGTGGCTCCACCCCGGCGACGCCGTCGAACACCACCACCGCGCCGTCCAGCACGCGCAGCGAGCGGTTCACCTCGATGGTGAAGTCGACGTGTCCGGGGGTGTCGATCACGTTGATCTGGTGGCCCTTCCACTCCGCGGTCACCGCCGCCGACTGGATCGTGATGCCGCGCTTGCGCTCCTGTTCCATGTAGTCGGTGGTGGTGGAACCCTTGCCGTCCTTGGTGTCGTGCACGTCGACGATCTGGTGCTTGCGCCCGGTGTAGTAGAGGATGCGCTCGGTGGTCGTGGTCTTGCCCGCGTCGATGTGCGCGATGATGCCGATGTTGCGGTAGAGCGGGAGGGGTTTCTTGCGGGCCACGATCAGGTTTCCGGAAAGTGCTGCGGCAAGCGCAGGGTGAGACTGCTCAGGTGCTTCCTGTCGACGGCATTTTCAATGGGCGACAAGTGCAGGCGATCAGCTGCGATCGACTGAATCAGTATGCAGCGGAACCGCCTGGATGTGTTCCGTCTTGTTGCCGCCGAAGGCATCGAAGATCTGCCGATGACGGCCATACGACCAGTCGTCGTCGCGTTCGTAATAGCCACTGACCCATGCCTGCAGATTTATCAGCATGGCGTCTTGTGCTTCCGGCGACGCGTACTTGTGCGGCTCCCACGAGCGACGCGTGTTGTTGGCGAGACAGGCATCGCGTCCGGGATTGAGGAATACCAGCTCGCTGCAATGCGGCGCGGCGGCTTCCACCAGCTCTCCGTAGCAACCTTCGATCACCCAGGCAACGTGACTGTCAAGGAATTCATGCAGCGACGCAGCGATGGCCTCGGCTGCACGGAGCACGGCAATCTGCCCCGGCTCCCACACGATGGTGTCGAGATCCAGGTGGGCCAGCGCGTGTCGTTTGGCCAGCAGCATGGCAAGTGTGCTCTTGCCGGAGCCGGAGTTGCCATAGACGAGGATCTTCGTGCGACGAGCAGGTCCTCGTGGAACGCGCCGAACGGTTCGGTCGGATGCGCGAGCTGGATTTCCAGCATCCACAATCCGCTCGATGGCGATGCTTCCAGTTCGCCGAGGTCGCCGCCTTTGTGGATCGCGTGCGGGAAATCGCTGATCCGGTGCCCCTTGATCGCGTGATTGAACTGCCAGCCCATCGCCGCGGCGCGTTCGCCTGCCAACGCGTACAGCGCCTGGCCGCTCAGCCCTTGTATTCGCCACGCGTCAGCCACTTCGCCGAACAGCGCGCGCGCCGCTTCCGCGCAGGCCCGCCGTTGCGGCGCGTGGCCGACCACGAAAGTGTCGCCCACATCGCCCTCGTGGCCGTCGAAGACCAGGCCGAGGTCGATGAAGTAGCTGTCGTTCTCGCCCAGCCGCACGCCGGGCTCGGAGCGCTGCCGGTAGGTTTTCACGGTGTTCGCGCCGATGCGGATGATCGCCGGGTGCCACAGCCGCTCGACACCCAGCTCGCGAAATACGTCGGCGGCTTCGACTTTCGCCTCGTTCTCGCTGATGCCTGGGTGCATGCGCGCGCGGATGCCGTGCAGCGCGGCCCAGCTCTTCTCGCGAGCACGCTGCATCAGGGTTGGGTCGTAGCGCTGGCCGACGGCTTCGCGCAGAAGGGAGGTCATGGCTGGTGAGCCGTCAGGCGAGGTGGAGCAGCACCAGGGCAACCGCCGCGGGCAGGGCCTGGAACAGCAGGATCTTCCGGGCTGCGGTCAGCCCGCCGTAAATGCCGGCGATCAGCACGCAGGCGAGGAAGAACAGCTTGACGCTGAAGCCGGCGCCACCGTTGCCGAGCAGCAGTCCCCACGCCAGGCCGGCGGCGAGGAAGCCGTTGTACAGGCCCTGGTTGGCGGCCAGCGCCTTCGACTGCTCGGCGAATTCCGCCGTGGTGCCGAACGCGCGGCGGCCGGAGGGCCGTGTCCACAGGAACATCTCCAGGATCAGGAACCAGACGTGCAGCAGCGCGAGCAGGCCGATCACGAGGTTGGCGGCGAGGGACATGCGATTTCCAGTGTGGTCGAGGCGTATGCCAGCGTAGCGCAGCCCAGAGGCTGTTCAATACCTGCGCCCGGCCCGCGCCAGAAGCCGGTTGCACTTAGTTCGCCTTGAACGTCACCACCAGCACGTCGCGGTGCGCCGGCTGTTGCGGGTTGAGCGGGGTGACTGGAGTGACGCCGTGGAACACGCGGTGGTCGTCGACCAGCGCCGCGTCGAAGGCGTGGGCGAGGGTGAAGCTGCCCAGCTCGCGGCCGTCCGGCGCATGGATGGTGGTGGTGCCGCGCTCGATGTTCTCGCGGTCGATCAGCAGCACCAGCACGTAGTCGACGCCGTCGCGGTGCACGCCCTCGGGCGTGGGTTCGCCGGCCTCGTCCGCACGGGCCTCGATGCGGAACTGGTGCACCTCGACGTGCCAGTGGCTGACAGCCGGGGCCAGCGCGCCGAAGCAGTCATGACAGAAGGCGAGGATGCGGTGCAGGCTGGCGCCGTCAGCGATCGCCGGCAGCACCGGCTCGAACCAGCGCTGGATGTCGCCCTGCAACGGGTTGTACTTGAGGCTCTGGTAGTGCGGCTGGTGCGCCTCGCGGCGGATGCCGCCATTGGCATCAACGGAGAACGTGGCGTGCCGGCGGCGCCGGTGGCGGCCGCTGGCGGCGAGGTAGGTGTCCGGCGCCAGCTCGTTCCAACTGGCGACGAAGGCGGGCCAGTCGCCCAGCGTCGGTGCGTCCAGCAGGTGGCGCATGATGTCGGCGGTGGCAAAGGCAAAGCCGTCGCGCTGCAGCCGGTCGTGCAGCGCGGACGTGTCGGGGAGGGGAGTCATCCGGATACGTTAGCAGGACGCCGGCAAGGCAGCGCTGGTTTTGTAGGAGCCCGCTTGCGGGCGATGCTCTCCCGAATCCCGAATCCCGAATCCCGGCTTTCAAAGCATCGCCCGCGAGCGGGCTCCTACGGGAAGGCCGTGGCGAGCCAGTCCGGCACTGGGATGTTCTTTTCGCGCAGGAACGCCGGGTTGAACAGCTTGGCCTGGTAGCGCGTACCGGCGTCGGCGAGCACGGTGACGATGGTGTGGCCGGGGCCGAGTTCGCGGGCCAGGCGGATCGCGCCGGCCAGGTTGACGCCGCTGGAGCCGCCGATGCACCAGCCTTCCTCGGCCAGCAGGCGGTGCAGCAGCGGCACCGATTCGTCGTCCGGGATCGACCAGGCCAGGTCGATCGGCGCGCCGTCGAAGTTCGCGGTGACGCGGCTGGAGCCGATGCCCTCGCTGATCGAGTTGCCGCTGGCGACCAGTTCGCCGGTGTTGATGTAGCTGGCCAGCGCCGAGCCGGCCGGGTCGGCCAGCGCGATGCGCACGCGCGGGTTGCGCGCCTTCAGCGCGCGGCCCACGCCGGCCAGGGTGCCGCCGGTGCCGGCGGCGCAGACGAAGCCGTCGACGTGGCCACCGACGTCGTCCCAGATCTCCGGTCCGGTGCTGGTCTCGTGCCAGTCGCGGTTGGCGGTGTTGTCGAACTGGTCGGCGAACCATGCGCTGCCCGGCTCGGCCGCATTCGCCGCCTCGGCGTGGGCGCGCGCCTGGTGCGCGTAGTGGTTCGGGTCCTTGTACGGCACCGCGGGCACCAGCCGCACCTCGGCGCCGGCGATGCGCAGCGCGTCGATCTTCTCGCGGCTCTGCGTGTCGGGCATGAAGATGGTGCTGCGGTAGCCGCGACTGGCGCCGAGCAGGGCCAGCCCGATCCCGGTATTGCCGGCGGTGCCCTCGACGATGCGGCCGCCGGGGTGGATCTGCCCGCGTCGCTCGGCATCCAGCAGCAGGCCGAGCGCGGTGCGGTCCTTGATCGAGCCGCCGGGGTTGAGGAACTCGGCCTTGGCCAAGATCTCGCAGCCGGTCAGGGCGGAGGCGTGGCGCAGGCGCAGCAGCGGGGTGCGGCCGATGGCGGCGGAGAGATCGGGCTGGATGCTCATGGATGAAGGTTTCGTGGAGAAATGTCGATTTTGCTCCTTTCCTGCCGCATCCCAAAGGAAATTCCTTCAGTCTCGGGGGCGGCACGGCAGATGACACAGTTAGATAGGCATATATACGCCTAGACGTTTAGACGTCTATTGACAGGCTGCCTCACAACATTCAATATCGGTCCCACTCATCGAGACCGGCTGAGGGACAGGCCCTTTGAAGCCGGGGCAACCTGCGGAGCGCTTCCGCCACGGTGCCAACTCCTGCGGAGGTGCTGCGGCACCCACCGGAAGATGGGCGTCATCCGGCTCGCGGCGGTCTGCCGCCGAAACCGGGGCTGGCGACCTTTCCGGTACTTCGCAGGGCGATGCCGACCGGAGAAGTTCCATGACGTTCCAGCCCGAAGCCCGCAGCAGCGAAGCCGCCACCGCCTTCCCCTCCGCCCCCGAACCGCGCGCGCGGCTGGCCACCCAGCGCGGCACGCGCCGGCTGCGGCTCAGCCCGAAGTACGGCAGCGGCCCGCGCGAGGTGGACGTGGACTACCTGTGGTGCGGGGCGGCGGGCGCGCCCACCGTGATCGTGCAGGGCGGTATCTCGGCCGACCGTGACGTCACCGCGCTGGATGCCGCCACGGCGCCGGGCTGGTGGCAGGCGCTGGTTGGTCGCGGCGCGGCGATCGACCTGGAGCGCTGGCGCGTCCTGTCCATCGACTGGCTCAGCCCGGACCGGCTCGGCGCCGCTTCGGTCTCCAGCGAGGACCAGGCCGATGCGCTGGCCGCGCTGCTGGGCGAATTGGGCATCGCGCAGGCGCATGCCTTCGTCGGCTCCTCCTACGGCGCGATGGTGGCGCTGGCGTTCGCCGCGCGGCACCCGCGCAGCGTGGACCGCCTGCTGCTGCTGGCTGGCGCGCACCGGCCGCATCCGCTCAGCACCGCGCAGCGCAGCGTGCAGCGCGGCATCGTGCGGCTGGGCCAGGCCAGCGGCCAGGCCGACGAGGCGCTGGCGCTGGCGCGCCAGCTGGCGATCACCACCTACCGCGGCAGCGCCGAGTTCGGCCGGCGCTTCGCCGGCGGGCCGGAGTGGCGCGAGGAGCGCTTCCACTTCCCGGTCGAGGATTACCTGGCACACCAGGGTCGCCGCTTCGTCGAGCGCTTCGATGCGGACCGCTTCCTCGCGCTGTCCGAGTCGATCGACCTGCACGACGTGCAGCCCGAGCGGATTCCCGTCCCGGCCACGCTGATCGGCTTCCCCTCCGACCGGCTGGTGCCGCTGGCCGACCTGTGCGAGCTGCAGCGTCGCCTGCATGGGCCGGCCACGCTGGAGGTGGTCGAATCGCCGTACGGCCACGACGCCTTCCTGAAGGAACCCGAACAGCTCGCGCCGCTGCTGCGCGAAGCGCTCGCGTAGCCGCGCGCGCACTGCCTTCGTAGGGCGGGCAGTGCCCGCCCTACCCAAGAACCCGCATTCACCGACTGACGAAAGACCTGGAGATCGAGATGACCGAGCCCACCCCCTGTACCCGCGCCGTGCGCGCCGGCATCGAGAGCGACACCCAGCACGGCGCCGTGGTGCCCGCGCTGCACCTGTCGACCAACTACAGCTTCGCCGGCTTCGGCCGCAAGCGCGCGTACGACTACTCGCGCAGCGGCAACCCGACCCGCGACCTGCTCGGCGAGGCGCTGGCGGACCTGGAGCAGGGCGCCGGCGCAGTGGTGACCTCCAGCGGCATGTCGGCGGTGGCGCTCGTGCTGGAACTGGTGCCGGCCGGCGCCACCGTGCTGGCGGCGCACGACTGCTACGGCGGCACCTGGCGGCTGCTCGATGCATGGGCGAAGAAGGGCCGCTTCCAGGTCGAGTTCGCCGACCTCACCGACAGCGCGGCGCTGGCTGCCGGCCTGTCGCGCAAGCCGGCGCTGGTGTGGGTGGAGACGCCGTCGAACCCGCTGCTACGCATCACCGACATCCGCCACGTGGCGCAGGCCGCGCATGCCGTCGGCGCGCTGCTGGTGGTGGACAACACCTTCCTGTCGCCGGCGCTGCAGCAGCCGCTGCTGCTCGGCGCCGACGTGGTGGTGCACTCCACCACCAAGTACATCAACGGCCACAGCGACGTGGTCGGCGGCGCGGCGGTGGCGCGCGACGCGGCGCTGGCCGAGCAGCTGAAGTGGTGGGCCAACTGCAACGGCCTCACCGGCGCGCCGTTCGACAGCTACCTGACCCTGCGCGGCCTGCGCACGCTCGGCGTGCGGCTGCGCCAGCACCAGGAAAACGCCGCGCGCATCGCCGAACGGCTGGACGCGCACGCTGCCGTACGCAAGGTGTATTACCCCGGCCTGGCCAGCCACCCCGGCCATGCGCTGGTGGCACGCCAGCAGCAGGGCTTCGGCGCGATGCTGAGCTTCGAGCTGGACGGCGACCTGGCGCAGATCGAGGCGTTCGTCAACGGCTTGCGGTATTTCTCGCTGGCCGAGTCGTTGGGTGGCGTGGAAAGCCTGATCGCGCACCCGGCCACCATGACCCATGCCGCGATGGCGCCGGAAGCGCGCCGCACCGCCGGCATCGCCGACAGCCTGCTGCGGCTGTCGGTGGGCATCGAGGACGGCGACGACCTGCTGCGCGACCTCGACGCGGCGCTGCTCCGCGCCGCGGCGGCAGGGACGTCCAAACGCCGGGTGCTTGCATGAGCGCGGTGCTGGCCGAGCGCGCGACGGGCGCCGCGAACGAGGCGTCCTCCACCATCGCGATCGTGCTGTTCGGCACCGGCGTGGTCGGCGGCGCCTTGCTGAAGCTGCTCAACACCACCGCCGCGGGTTCGCTGCGGCTGGTCGGCGCGGCGAACTCGCGGCGCCAGCAGACCGACCCGACCAGCCTGGCCCGGCGCAACCTGCGCGAGCAGCTGAACCAGCACGGTGTCCCGCGCGACAACGTCAGCCTGCTCGCCGCGCTGGACGCCAGCGACGCGGCGGTGAAGGTGATCATCGACGCCACCGCCAGCGCGACGCTGGCCGCGCGCCACGCCGAGTGGCTGGCGCACGGCTACCACGTGGTCACCGCGAACAAGGCGCTGGCCGGCGGCGAACTGTCCGGCTGGCGCGCGCTGCAGGCGGCGCTGGCGACTGGCGGCCGCTACGGCGACTCGGCCACGGTGGGTGCCGGCCTGCCGGTGCTGTCCACCCTGCGCCGCCTGCGCACCTGCGGCGACAGCCTGCTCACCCTGGAAGGCGTGTTCTCCGGTTCGCTGTCGTGGCTGTTCAACCAGTACGACGGCAGCCGTCCGTTCTCCGAGCTGCTGTGCGAGGCGCGCCAGCTCGGCTATACCGAACCCGATCCGCGCTCGGACCTGTCCGGCGAGGACGTGGCGCGCAAGCTGCTGATCATCGCCCGCAATGCCGGCTTCGCCCTGGGCACCGACGAAGTGCAGGTGGAAGGCTTGGTGCCCGAGTCGCTGCGCGCGCTGGACACCGAAGCGTTCCTGGCAAGGCTTGCTGAACTCGACGTACCGCTGGCGGCGCGCCATGCCGAGGCGAAATCGCGCGGCTGCGTGCTGCGCTTCCTGGCCCGGCTCAACCAGCGCGGACATGCCCGCGTCGGCCTGGCCGAAGTGCCACTCACCCACCCGGCCGCGCGGCTGTACGGCACCGACAACCAGTTCGCGCTCACCACCACCCGTTACCACGCCCAGCCACTGGTGATCCAGGGGCCGGGCGCGGGGCCGGAGGTGACCGCGCAGGCGCTGCTGGGCGATGTGCTGGCGCTGGCTTGATTCAGCCGCCGGCCGGCGGCGTGCGCGGCAGGATACCCACGCGCATGCCGAATGGCGCGAACACCGCGTTGAGCGTGCGCACGGTCGGGTTGCCCTGGTCGTGCTCGAGTTGCTGCAGGGTGTTGAGCGAGATCCGGCACATGCGGGCGAACTGCTCCTGGTGCAGGCCGGTCAGGTCGGTGCGCAGCCGGCGCACGGCCGCACCGATGCTGGTGCGGCCGTCCATCAGCTCCGCTTGCAGCTGGGTCAGCAGGGCCTGGCGGTCGGCGAGGGAGGCGCTCATGCCAGCAGCTCCCAGCGGCGCAGGCGCGCGTCCAGGGCGCCCAGCGCGATGCGTGGGTGCTCGAACACCGCCTGCGGCAGGCCGAGGTCGCGCAGCAGGTCGGGCAGTGCGCGCAGCGTTTCGGCGTCTTCGCGCAGCTCGTCGTACAGGCGCTGCGGGTCGCCCCATGGTTGCAGCGCCGCACAGGCGGCTCTCCAGTCGACCTCGCCGGCAACTTCCACCGGCGTGGGCCACTTGGTGGTGCGCGAGATGCCTTCCTCGTCCATCACCATCGGCGCCAGGTCGTAGATCGGCGCCAGCTCCAGCCGGTCGGCATGGCGCAGCACCGCGGTGTTGCGGCCGTGGTTGTCGCTGTTGCCCAGCACCAGGTTGAGCAGGTCGCGACGCAGGTACTCGCGCAGCAGCGCCGGTACGTCGCCGGCCTGGCCGGCGGCCGCCCAGGCCGAGGCCAGCGCGGCGACCGCCTGCGGGTGGGTCATGTAGCTGCTGGGACGGGTCACGCCGGCCAGTGAATAGACGGATTCCACCGCGGTGCGCCGCACGACACCGTCGGCGATGGTGCGGTCGAAGCGCGGCAGCCACAGGCTGGGGCGGGCGGCTTCCTCCAGCCGCATGGCGTCGCCGCCGACCGTGGCGATGCCCAGCTTCGCCAGGGCGCGGTGGTAGCAGTGCTCTGCGCGCAGGATCGCCTGGTCGCTCGGCCCGCCGTTGCCGCGAGGGAACTTCACGAACCAGTGCCGGCGTGCCCGTGCGTCGTCCAGCGTGGCGTCCGGGTGCAGCAGGCCGCCGGCGTCCTCGGTGAGCAGCAGCTTGGGCGCCTCGCCGCCGGCGCCGGTGGCGCCGCCGATCGCCGCGCCCTGCTCGTAGGCGTATTCCAGGAAGCGCGTGTCGCGGGCCACCACCTCGGCCTTCGGGAAGCCGATCGCCGACCCGGCCAGCGCCTCGAACGCGGACTTGATGCGCAGGTGCCCGACCGGCGCTGGCGTACATTGCGCCAGCAACTGCAGATCGGTGGCGGTGGCGTCGGCCCCCGCCGGCAGGGCCAGGCGCTGCAGCAGGAAGCGCCGCGCCGCGCCGCTCGGCTCGATGTCAAACAGGAACGCCGGCCACTGCGGCTCGGCGCGTATGGTCCAGTCCAGCGGCAGGGTGGCGCTGGCCGCCGCCGCCGTGGTGGCGCCGAGCTGGTCCATGTGCGCCACCACGTAGGTAACCAGATAGCCCAGCGTGCAGGGGCTGGCGTGGCCATCAGCCGGGCGCAGGAACGCCAGCTCCATGGCGTCGTGCCACTGGCCGTCCAGGTAAAGCTGCACGGTGAGGGGTTCCACGCGGACTTCCTATGCCCAATATAATGGGTTCAGTCTACCTCTTGTCGGCCAATAAATCCAATATATTAGATTTTATAGCCAGTATAAGCCGTAAAAACCTGATATAAAGTGTATTAACCAGCGAGTATCAGCCTTCCGTAGCGCCTGCCTCGGCGATCGCCTCGACCTGGATGCGCAGCGTCACCGTCATGTCGAAACCGTAGGCCTTGCCGGCATCCATGCCGAAGGCGTCGCGCTGGAACGTCGCCAGCGCATCGGCGCCGCAGACTTCGCGTTTCAGCATCGGGTGCGGCATGCACTTGAAGCTGTTGATCTTCAGCGCCAGCGGGCGGGTCACGCCGTGCAGGGTCAGCTGGCCCGCCACCTCGGTCGGTGCGCCGTTGACGAAGTTGGTGAGCTTGCCCGTGTAGACGGCCTGCGGATACTTCGCCGTGTCGAACAGATCCGCGCCCTGGGCATGCCGGTTGAGCGCGTCCTGGCCGAAGTCGGCGCTCTTCATGTCCACCACGATCTCGACCGTGCCGTTGCCGGCGGCCTTGTCCAGCGTCGCCGCGCCGCGGCTGTGGTTGAACTTGCCGCGCCACACCGACAGCCCGCCGAGGTGGTCGGCCTCGAAGCTGGGGTAGGTATGGTCCGGGTCCAACTGGTATTTCACTTCGGCGGCGTGGGCGGTGCTCAGCGACAGCAGGGCGAAGGCGTGGGCAAGGGTGCGGGTCATGGGCGACATGGGCGGTTTCCTTTCATGGCGAGAGGAGGCGATTGCACGAACGACGAACCGGGCGCTGCGATTTCGACAAGGCGGAACGAATGCCGGAGTCTCGCCGCGATCCGTATTGCACCGCTGCTCGGTTGCCGCCAATACTCCCGCACGCCCGGAAGTCCGGATGCAAAAGAAGATGACCCGATGAATTCCCGTTCGCCGGCCATGCCGGCATCCTCGCTCCGCGGCTGTGCGGTTTGCCCGGTCGGGCCCCACGCATGAACATATCAGCCAACCGCTGGCTCGCCCCCGGCGACCTCAACGGCTTCCTCGGCCTGCTGGTGGACAACCTGTCCATCATGGGCTTCCTTGCCGCGGCGTTGATCGGCCTGTTCGGCTTTCCCGCGGACATCGTGTTCCTGCGCATGTTTCCCGGCACCGCGCTCGGCGTGCTGCTGGGCAACCTCGCCTATACCGCGATGGCGCGGCGGCTGGCGCGGCGCCGCGGCCGCGACGACGTCACCGCGATGCCGCTGGGGCTGGATGCGCCGACCAGCATCGGCATGGCGCTGCTGGTGCTCGGCCCGGCCTTCCTCGGCTTCAGGCAGGGCGGCATGGACGAACATGCCGCAGCGATCGCCACCTGGCAGCTGGGCATGGCCGCGCTGGTGGTGATGGGCGTGCTGAAGTTCGTGCTGTCGTTCTTCGGCGCGATGGTGCAGCGGCACGTGCCGCGCGCCGGCCTGCTCGGTTCGATCGCCGGCATCGCGCTGGTGCTGATGGGCTTCCTGCCGCTGGTGGAGATCCTCAAGCTGCCGGTGGTGGGGTTCGCCGGGCTCGGCGTGGTGCTGTATGCGTTGGTCGCCCACGCGCGCATGCCGTTCGGCCTGCCCGGCGTGCTGGTGGCGTTCGTGCTCGGCGCGCTGCTGTACTACGGGCTCGGCGCGCCGGGCTGGCTGGGCGCGGGCTACCACGCGCCGGCGGCGTGGCAGTGGCGTTTCGCGCTGCCGTGGCCGACCCTGCAGTGGGTGGACGGGCTGGCGTACATCGTGCCGTACCTGCCGCTGATCCTGCCATTCGGCCTGCTGATGGTGGTCGGCGGGATCAACGTCACCGAGAGTGCGCGCGCCGCTGGCGATGATTATTCCACCCGCGACATCCTGCTGGTCGAGGCGCTGGCCACGCTGGCCGCCGGCTTCTGCGGCGGCGTGGCGCAGACCACGCCGTACATCGGCCAGCCCTCGTACAAGGCGATGGGCGCGCGCAGCGGCTACACCCTGCTCACCGGCATCGCGGTCGGGCTGGGCGGCGTGTTCGGCTATCTGTCGAACCTGGTCGAGCTGCTGCCGCTGCCGGTGCTGGCGCCGATCCTGGTGTTCGTGGCGATCGGCATCACCGTGCAGGCGTTCGAGGCGACGCCGATGCGCTACGCGGCGGCGGTGGTGTTCAGCTTCTTCCCGGCGATCGCGCGGATGCTGACGATCAAGCTCAGCGACCCGACCTACGTCCCGCCGGAGCAATTCGCCCGGCTGTTCAACGACGGCACGCACGGCATCTCCGAGCTGGCGGTGATCACCGTGCTGGGCAACGGCTTCATCATCACCGCAATGGTCTGGGCCAGCTTCGTGGTGGCGCTGATCGACCATCGCCCGCGACGGGCCGCGCTGATCCTGCTGCTGGGCGGGGCGCTGAGCCTGTTCGGGGTGATCCATTCGGTCGAGCCGTCCGGCGGCATCTACCTGCCGTGGTTGCTCGATGCGGCCTCGCGCGGCATCGTGTGGCAGTTTGCCGGGGCCTACGGAGTGCTGGCGGCCGTGCTGGTACTGCTGTCGCTGGGCAGCCGCGGGCGGGCGACCGCTCGCTGAAAATGAAAACGCGCGGCTGGTGGCCGCGCGTTCGTGTTGATCGAAGGGCCGCTCAATACCCGGTGACGCGCTCGGCCGCCCGTTCGTCCGGCGGTACCAGCGGCGCGTCCGGATGGGCGTGCGCCTCCAGCTCGGCCGCTTCCACCGACGGCGTGCGCCAGCCGGATTTCACACCCCACAGGTAGAACACCAGGCCGATCACCGCCACTACCACCAGGTCGGTGCCGTAGGAGAGGTAGCCCTTGCCGCCGAACGTGGTGCTGCCGGCCCAGGAGACGAAGGCCAGCGTGGGCAGGTAGAACACCAGCCACCACGCGCCCTTCATCTGCCGGCCGAAGTCGTGCCAGCCGGACTTGGCCTGGTAGTAGAAATACACCGGCAGCGCGACCACCATCAGCATGATGATCTCGCCGGTCAACGGCCAGCGCGCCCAGTACAGCAGCTCGGTGGACATCACGAAGGCGACGCCGGCCAGCAGCGGCAGGCCGGCGAGGCGCAGCGGACGGTGCAGCCCCGGCGCGGTGCGGCGCAGGGTCATCACGCTGACCGGGCCGGTCAGGTAGGAGATGATCGTGGCCACCGAGATCACCGCCGCCAGCGAACCCCAGCCGCGGAAGAAGAACAGGAACAGGAACGACACCACCAGGTTCACCCACATTGCCGGGCGCGGCACGCCCCACTTCGGATGGATGCGGCCGAGGATCTTCGGCAGCGTGCCGTTGCGTTCCATGCCGTACAGCATGCGCGCGGTGGTCGCGGTGTAGGTCATGCCGGTGCCGCTGGGGCTGATCACTGCGTCGATGAACAGCAGCGTGGCCAGCCACTGCAGGCCGAGGATGATCGCAAGATCCGCGAACGGCGAGCTGAAGTTGATGCCGTGCCAGCCCACGTTGGCCAGCATTTCGCGCGGCACCGCGCCGATGAACGACACCTGCAGCAGCACGTAGATCACTGTGGCGAGGAGGATCGAGCAGACGATCGCGAACGGGATGCTGCGGCCGGGGTTGCGCGCCTCGCCGGCCAGGTTCACCGGGCTCTGGAAGCCGTTGAAGCTGAACACGATGCCGGCGATCGCCACCGCGGTGAGCACCGAGGCGAAATCGGTCTTGTGCAGTTCGCCGTGAATGCCGACGCTGAAGTTCTCCGGGTGGAAGCCGCTGAGCATCAGCAGCACCGCGGTGAGCGCGGGAATCACCAGCTTGAACAGCGTGATCGCGGTGTTCGAGCGCGCGAACAGCTTCACGCTCCAGAAGTTCAGCAGGAAGTACGCGATCACCAGCGCCGCGGCGATCAGCAGGCCGTTGGTGCTCAGCTCGCCGTGGCCGCCGGGCACCTGGTGGTACAGGTCCTTCGCCCACTGCCATTTCCACGACGACATGTACTGCGCCGACGCCTCGGCTTCCACCGAGATCACCGAGACGATCGCGATCCAGTTCGCCCACGCCGCGATGAAACCCACCAGCGAGCCGTGCGAGTAGTGGCCGTAGCGCACCATGCCGCCGGATTCGGGGAACATCGCGCCCAGCTCGGCGTAGGTCAGCGCGATGGCGAGGATCACCGCCGCGCCGATCACCCACGCCCAGATCGCGCCGGGGCCGGCGATCTGCGCCGCGCGCCAGGCGCCGAACAACCAGCCCGAGCCGATGATCGAGCCCAGGCCGGTGAGCATCAGGGCGAACGGGCCGACATCGCGGCGGATCGCGCGTTCTTGGGTCATGAGAGGGTTCCCGTATCGACGCGCAGCGCGCCGGAAAGTGGTCGATGGTTGCAGAATTGACCGTCCCGTGTCACGCCGCAGCAGCCACGTGCTGGTACGACCCCGCTGGCAGGAGCCCGCTCGCGGGCGGTGCTTTTGCTTTTGCGAATCCCGAATCCCGAATCCCGATTCCCGGCTCAAGAGCATCGCCCGCGAGCGGGCTCCTTAGGTCTTGATGTCCGACCTGTCAGGGTCGAGCATTCCCGACTGATCATCGGGGGAACCGGGTGATGCCGA